>NZ_JAAGPO010000236.1:0-14148 GCF_017104825.1 Burkholderia sp. Ac-20345
TCGGGTGCGCCCGTCGCGAAACCGCGCGCCGGAAAGCCCGTGCCGCGCTGCCGCGCTGCCGCAACGGCCGCCGGCACGAACCCGTGTGATACATTTCAACGTCAGTCTGCAAAACTACCATATCGCCGCCCGTCCGCCGCATGTCCGACCGTCAGGAATCCGCCGTAGCTGCGCCCGAAGCGGGACCTCCGAAGCACGATCATCCGGTCCTGCGTCGCGTGTTCAGGGTGACGCTGGCAGTCGGGATCGGCACCTACTTCGTCGCGTCCGGCGCGTTCCTCGGGCTGCGCTACGTACTGCTGCCCCGCATCGACGAATTCCGCCCGCGCATCGAGCGCGCGGTGTCCGACAAGCTCCACGCGCAGCTTTCGATCGGCAAGCTTTCCCCGAACTGGTCCGGCATGCAGCCGGGCGTCGAACTCACGAACCTGACGATCCGCGGCCGCGACGGCAAGGTCGCGCTGTCGGTACCGCACGCGACGGCCGCGCTGTCGTGGATGTCGCTGTTGCGGCTGTCGCCCGCACTGTCGAGCCTGATCGTCGACCAGCCCGATCTGGTGGTCGCGCGAGCGGCCGACGGCTCGCTGAGCGTCGCGGGCGTCGGCGTGGCAACCACCCACGGCGGCAACGACACGTTCGGCACGTGGTTGCTGAAACAGCAGGCAATCGTGCTGCGCGGCGGCACGCTGCGCTGGCGCGACGCGCAGCATGATGCGCCGGAGCTCGTGCTGTCGGGCATCCGGCTCGCGGTGCTCAACGACGGCCGCGTGCACAAGGTCGCGCTGCAGGCGCCCGCGAACGGCACGCTGCTGCTCGGCCCGCTCGATTTTCGCGCGCGCTTCACGCACAAGCCGCTCGCGCCGGTCGGCAAGCCGTCGAACTGGACGGGCGACGCGTACCTGTCGACGGGCCCGGTCGACCTGCAGACGCTGGCGCGCTACCTCGACATGCCGCTCACGATCCACGCGGGCCGGATCGACAACGCGATCTGGGCGACCTTCAGCGACGGCCACCTGCGTTCGGCGGGCGGCGACCTGCAGGGCGCCGACGTCGCGCTGCGCGTGCGCCCGACGCAGCCGCGGCTCGACGTGCCGACGGTCGGCTTCGGCTGGGACATGCAGCTCGACGCCGGCCACGACTACACGCTGCACCTGACGCGCTTCAACGCGGAGCTCGGCCAGCCGCCGCTGCCGGACGGCACGCCGCTCGCCCGTTCGCTCGCGCTGTCGACGCTGACGGCCCGCTACCGCGTGCCGACCGTGAGCCAGGGGCAGTTGTTGAGCGTCGTCGGCGACCGCGTCGATCTAGGCATCCTCAGCGAGTTCATTCGCGGGCTGCCGCTGCCGGCACGCCTGCGCAACGAGCTGATCAAGATCGACCCGCGCGGGATGGTGTCGAACTATCACATCGAGGTCGAGCGCGCGAAGCCCGCGCACGCGGACCTCGCCGACGAGGAGCGGCGCACGGGCGCCGCGCCGATCGTCCGCTACCGTTTCCTCGGCGATCTCCAGGGCATCAGCTTCGCCGCGCAGGAGCCGCCGCCGGGCTTGTCTCCGCGCGGCCACCCGCGCGCCGGCTGGCCGGGTGTCGAGAACCTGTGGGGCCGCGTCGATGCGAACGAGACGGGCGGCTCCGCGCATTTCGATACGGTCAACGCGGCCGTCACGGTGCCCGGCGAATTCGACGAGCCGCGCCTGACGTTCGACCGGCTGCGCGGCAATGCCAAATGGACGATCACGCCCGCGCCCGGCGAGAAACACGCGCGCGTCGACGTATCGCTGCCCGACCTGCTCGTGTCGAACCCCGATGCCGAAATCGCGGTGTCCGGCTCGTACACGAACCCCGGCCACGGCCGCGGCACGCTCGACCTGCGCGCCGATTTCGCCCGCGCGTCGGTGGCGCGCATTCCGCGCTACCTGCCGACCGGGATGTCCGAACACCTGCGCGACTATCTCGGCCACGCGCTGCAGGACGGCAAGGTGACCAAGGGCGCGTCGATCGTCGCCCGCGGCCCGCTCGAGAAATTCCCGTTCGAACACGAGCCGGACGCCGGCGTGTTCCACATCGTCGCGCCGTTCACCGGAGGCCGGTTCGAACCGACGCCGTACCCGCCGCGCAAGCTCGCGAACGGCACCCCGAGCGTCTGGCCGGCGCTCGACGGGATCGACGGCGTGTTCGAGCTCGCGCAGAACAAGCTGCGCTTCGACATCCACCGCGCGCACTACAAGCGCGTCGCGCTGACGAAGGTCGCGGGCCGCATCGACGATCTCGGCAACCCGACCCACTCGCCGCTCATCATCGACGGGCACGCGCAGGGCCCGCTCGCCGACCTGATCGACTACGCGGACAACAGCTCGCTCGGCACGATGAGCGGGCATATCGGCCAGCGGATCGATGCGCAGGGACCCGCGTCGCTCGCGCTCAAGATCACGATTCCGCAGCACGTCGCGCATCCGCACACGCACGTCGAAGGCGCGCTCGCGTTCGGCGGCAATACGCTGACGACCAGCGGCGTGCCGCCGCTGTCGGCGCTGCGCGGCAGTGTCCGGTTCACCGAGGCCGGCGCGTCGCTGCACGACCTGTCGGGGCGCTTCCTCGGCGGCCCGGTGCGCGCGAACGGCAACTTCCAGTCACACGGCCCGTACACGGTGGACGTCGACGGCCGGCTCGCGCTCGACGCCGCACGCGGCCTGAACCTGCACGGCCCGGCCGCCGCGCTGCTCGAGCACGTGATCGGCGACGCACCGTACAAGGTCGCCGTGCGCGGCGCGCCGGGCCGCCTGCCCGACATCAGCGCGCATTCCGACCTGACCGGCGTCGCGCTGAATTTCCCCGCGCCGTTCGCGAAGGCGGCCGGCACGCCGATGCCGTTCAGCTTCACGCTGCAGCCGGCGCCGCAGGCCGACGGCAAGCGCCTCGAGCACGCCGACCTGACGCTCGGCCCCGTGTCCGCGACCTACCTGCTCGATGCGACGCGCGGCCAGCCGCTGCGCGCGGTGCGCGGCGCGATGGGCATCCACCGGATGCCCGACATGCCGCAGGACGGCGTGAGCGCGGCCGTCGACGTCAACGAACTGGACGCCGATGCGTGGCTCGCGCTGGCTCATACGCTGAAGCCCGACACACCGCGCGCGCAGGAGCCACAGGCCGCGCCGCGCGTCGATTTCGCGAGCTTCGCGCCGAAGCGCTTCGCGTTCCATTTCGGCACGCTGAAGCTGCTCAAGCGCAACTGGGAAAACGTGATCGTCGGCGCGTCGCACGTCGACGATCTCTGGCAGGCGAACATCGCGTCGAACCAGGTATCGGGCTACCTGTCGTGGGCGCCGGGCGGCGGCCACAACGGCGCGGGCGTGCTGAACGCGCGGCTCGCGAAGCTCGTGATCCCGGACAGCGCACAGCACGATCTCGTCGGCCGCGCGATGAACCTGCCGACGCCGACCGACCGTCCGATGCCGTCGATCGACCTGATCGTCGACCAGGTCGTCGCGCGCAACCACGACATCGGCCGCCTCGTCGTCAACGCGCGCAACATCGACGAAGCCGGCACGCCGGTCTGGCAGCTCGACAAGCTCGAGCTGTCGAACCCGGCCGCGAAGCTGACGGCGACCGGCAACTGGCGCACGTCGCGCCGTGCGCTCGCCCGCGGCGCCGACGAAAGCGATGCGCCGCGCCGCACCGTGTTCGACTTCAAGCTCGACATCGACAACGCGGGTGCACTGCTCGACCGCGTCGGCCTGCCGCGCACGCTTGCGGATGGCCATGGCTCGGTCACCGGCAAGGTCGGCTGGCGCGGCGGCCCGACCGCGCTCGACCTCCCGTCGCTCGGCGGCCAGATCACGCTCGACCTCGAACACGGCCAGATACTGAAGGTCGATCCGGGCGCGGCGAAGCTGCTCGGCGTGCTGAGCCTGCAGAGCCTCGCGCGCTTCCTGACGCTGAACTTCCGCGACGTGATCGGCAAGGGGCTGCCGTTCGACAAGATCACCGGCACCGGCCAGATTTCGAACGGGATCGCCCGCACCGACGACTTTTCGATGATGACGGGGCCCGCGAACGTCACCGTGCGCGGCGCGGTCGATCTCGGCACCGAGACGCAGGACCTGCATGCGCACGTCGCGCCGAAAATCAGCGCGGGCGCAGCCGCGATCGGGGCGGCCGTCATCAACCCGCTGCTCGGCGTCGGCGTGCTGGCCGCGAACTACGCGCTGTCGGAGACGCTGTCGCGCGCGTTCGCGCTCGACTACGCGATCACTGGCTCGTGGGCCCACCCGCACATTGAGCGGGTGCGGGGCGATCAGGGTAAGATGAATCACGGTCCGGCCGATGCGACGAACCATTGAGCCGCGCGTCGGACCGCGCACGGTGCCGGGCCGCACCCCATTTATGACGCAATCGATCCTGCGATGACCGACCACACCCGTTCCGCCACGCCCTTCCAGGTCGCCGCGCTGCAGATGGTGAGCACGCCGGACGTCGCCCGCAATCTCGCCGAGGCGCGCCGCCTGATCGCGGAAGCCGCCGGCGAAGGTGCGCAGCTCGTGCTGCTGCCCGAGTATTTCTGCTTCATGGGCCACCGCGACACCGACAAGCTCGCGCTCGCCGAACCGTACCAGGACGGCCCGATCCAGCATTTCCTCGCGGACGCCGCGCGTCGCCACGGCATCTGGGTGATCGGCGGCACGCTGCCGCTGAAGGCGCCGGAGCCCGATCGCGTGCTCAACACAACGCTCGTGTTCGATCCGTCCGGCAACGAAGCCGCGCGCTACGACAAGATCCACCTGTTCAACTTCGAGAAAGGCGACGAATCGTTCGACGAGGCACGCACGATCCGCGCGGGCGATACGGTCGTCGCGTTCGACGCGCCGTTCGGGCGGGTCGGGCTGTCGGTCTGTTACGATCTCCGCTTTCCGGAGCTGTATCGCAGGATGGGTGACTGCGCGCTGATCGTCGTACCGTCGGCGTTTACGTATACAACGGGCCGCGCGCACTGGGAAACGCTGCTGCGCGCGCGGGCCGTCGAGAACCAGTGCTACGTGCTCGCGGCCGCGCAAGGCGGCAAGCACGAGAACGGCCGGCGCACCTGGGGCCACAGCATGCTGATCGACCCGTGGGGCGAGATCGTCGCGGTTCGCGACGTGGGCGCAAGCGTCGTGCTCGGCGCGATCGATCCGCAGCGCATCGCCGACGTGCGCCAGAGCCTGCCCGCGTGGCGGCACCGCGTGCTGACCTGAATCCGGCCGCGCCGCTTGAAACGCCGCGCGGCCAACCCATCTGCCCAGAAGCACCCGACAACTTTTTGAGAAACCCCGATATCCGCATGAACATCATCGAACCCGGCATCCGCAACCTCGCGCTGGCGAAGGACATCCTGCTCACGCCGTACGGCCTCGACGAAAGCCTGCTCACGCGCACGATCGCCGACATCTTCACGCATCGCGTCGACTACGCGGACCTGTACTTCCAGGCGACCCGCAGCGAAGCGTGGAGCCTCGAGGAAGGCATCGTCAAATCGGGCAGCTTCAGCATCGACCAGGGTGTCGGCGTGCGCGCGGTCGCGGGCGACCGCACCGCGTTCGCGTATTCCGACGACCTGTCGCCGGAAGCCATCGCGCAAGCCGCCGCGGCAACCAAGGCAATCGCGGCAGCCGGCGGCGGCCGCCAAAAGATCAAGGCGGCGACGTCGCTGAAGGGCATCTCGGGCCGCGACCTGTACCTGCCGTCCGATCCGCTCGCGTCGCTCGACGCGACGGCCAAGGTCAAGCTGCTCGAGCGTATCGAGCAGATGGCGCGCGGCCGCGACCCGCGCATCACGCAGGTGATGGCGGGCCTCGCCGGCGAATACGACGTCGTGCTGGTCGCGCGCAGCGACGGCGCGCTCGCAGCCGACATCCGCCCGCTCGTGCGCGTGTCGGTCACGGTGATCGCCGAGCAGAACGGCCGTCGCGAAATCGGCTCCGGCGGCGGCGGCGGCCGCTTCGACTACGGCTACTTCACCGACGACGTGCTGTCGCGCTACGTCGACGACGCCGTGCATGCGGCACTCGTGAACCTCGACGCACGCCCCGCGCCGGCCGGCGCGATGACGGTCGTGCTCGGGCCGGGCTGGCCGGGCGTGCTGCTGCACGAGGCGATCGGCCACGGTCTCGAAGGCGACTTCAACCGCAAGGGCTCGTCGGCATTCGCGGGCCGGATCGGCGAGCGGGTCGCTGCGAAGGGCGTGACCGTCGTCGACGACGGCACGCTGCCGAACCGCCGCGGCTCGCTGAACATCGACGACGAAGGCAACCCGACGCAGTGCACGACGCTGATCGAGGACGGCATCCTGAAGGGCTACATCCAGGACACGCTGAACGCACGCCTGATGAAGATGCCGGTCACGGGCAACGCGCGCCGCGAGTCGTACGCGGCGCTGCCGATGCCGCGCATGACGAACACGTACATGCTGAACGGCGACAAGGATCCGCAGGAAATCATCGCGTCGGTAAAGAACGGCCTGTACGCGGTGAACTTCGGCGGCGGCCAGGTCGACATCACGAACGGCAAGTTCGTGTTCTCGGCGTCCGAGGCGTACATGATCGAGAACGGCAAGATCACCTACCCGGTGAAGGGCGCGACGCTGATCGGCAGCGGCCCCGAATCGCTGAAGGACGTGAGCATGATCGGCAACGACATGTCGCTCGACTCGGGTGTCGGCGTGTGCGGCAAGGAAGGCCAGAGCGTGCCGGTCGGCGTCGGCCAGCCGACCCTGCGGATCGACAGGATGACGGTCGGCGGTACGGCATAACCGCATCGCGGCGCAGACAATCCGCGCATTTTGAAGAAAACGCGCGGAATATCCGCATTTTCGACGTTTCCCGGTTGCCAGCCGCCCGGCGACGGGGTATAAATTCCGAATCAACTTTTTTGACGAACCGAATCTCCGTCATGTCCGCCAAGTTTTATTTTTACTTTTTTTGGTATCTCAGACCGCTGGCGGATCGAGAGGGTTGATGGCGCGTAAAGCGCAACCGAAATTCCCGAAAAAACCGCCGGCGAACCCGGCGGTTTTTTTTCGCCCTTCGCCACCCGGTCGCCGCCGCAGCGGTCCCGCGGCCCCGACCGAAACCACTGAATCGCTTGAATTGATGAATCTGCCGCACGCGAAGTAATTGGGCGGCGCCCACAACAGCTTTGCATGGGACCGGAGCAAGTGCTGAAGCACTCACTCCGGTCGACAAAGGAGAAACAGCATGCCCCCGCACAACACCGACGACGTCCGCATTCGCGAACTCAAGGAACTGACGCCGCCCGCCCACCTGATCCGCGAATTCGCGTGCTCCGAAGCCGCGTCCGAGCTGATCTACAACTCGCGCCAGTCGATGCACCGCATCCTGCACGGGATGGACGACCGGTTGATCGTCGTGGTCGGGCCGTGCTCGATCCACGACACGAAGGCGGCGATCGAATACGCGGGCCGGCTGGTGAAGGAGCGCGAGCGCTTCAAGGGCGAACTGGAAATCGTGATGCGCGTGTACTTCGAGAAACCGCGCACGACGGTCGGCTGGAAGGGGCTCATCAACGATCCGCACCTCGACAACAGCTTCAAGATCAATGAAGGGCTGCGCACCGCGCGCGAGCTGCTGCTGCAGATCAACGAAATGGGGCTGCCGGCCGCGACCGAATACCTCGACATGATCAGCCCGCAATACATCGCCGACCTGATCTCGTGGGGCGCGATCGGCGCGCGCACGACGGAATCGCAGGTGCACCGCGAGCTCGCGTCGGGGCTGTCGTGCCCGGTCGGCTTCAAGAACGGCACCGACGGCAACGTGAAGATCGCGGTCGACGCGATCAAGGCCGCCTCGCAGCCGCACCATTTCCTGTCGGTGACGAAGGGCGGCCATTCGGCGATCGTGTCGACGGCGGGCAACGAGGACTGCCACGTGATCCTGCGCGGCGGCAAGGCGCCGAACTACGACGCGGACAGCGTGAACGCAGCATGCGCGGACATCGGCAAGGCCGGCCTCGCCGCGCGCCTGATGATCGACGCGAGCCACGCGAACAGCTCGAAGAAGCACGAGAACCAGATCCCCGTCTGTGCCGACATCGGCCGCCAGATCGCGGCCGGCGACGCCCGCATCGTCGGCGTGATGATCGAATCGCATCTCGTCGAGGGGCGCCAGGACCTGAAGGAAGGCTGCGAACTGACCTACGGCCAGAGCATCACCGATGCATGCATCGCATGGGACGACAGCGTGAAGGTGCTCGAAGGCCTCGCGGAATCGGTGAAGGCGCGCCGCGTCACGCGCGGCAGCGGCAACTGACGGACGCAAACAGGCTGGCCGCATGGCCCCGCCTGCCGGCGGGTTGGCCATGCGGCCAGCGCGCGGTCGTCGTTTCGCTCTGCTAGACTAGCTAACATTGTCTAGCTAACCATGGGAGCGATCATGCCGACCGTCAACATGCACGATGCCAAGTCGCGGCTCTCAAGCCTCGTCGAAGCGCTCGAATTGGGACGCGAATCCGAAGTCGTGATCGCCCGAAACGGACATCCGGTTGCGCGGATCGTTCCTTACGCGGCGCCGAAGCGGATCGGCGCAGCTCGTCAGTTGCTTGCCGGGCTGAACATCCCCACCACCGTCGAGGCCTTCAATGCCGGCGACGAATCGATCTCCGCCGACTTCGACGCCAGTTCGGAACAGGGACTCGCGCCGTGAAGCTGCTGCTCGATACGCACATCGCGCTATGGGCGGCCGAAGGCGCGCCTCAACTGTCAGCGACCGCGGCCGCGTTGATCGAGCATCCCGAAAACACGCTGTACGTGAGCGCCGCGTCCATCTGGGAAATCGCGATCAAATACCGCAAAGGCAATCTGTCCGTTCATCCGCGCGATGCACGCTCGGCGTTCCGGCTCGCCGGTTTTGCGGAGTTGCCGATCAGCAGCGATCACGTCGAAGGTGTCGCCGCGTTGCCCGATTTTCCGGACCATGCCGATGCGTTCGACCGCATGATGGTTGCACAGGCACTCCATGAAGGCATGCCGCTCGTCAGCGCCGATCCGAAAGTGTGGCGCTATCACGCGACGCTGATGCTGCGCGCCTGACGCATGCACGCAACAAAAAAGCCCGGCTCGCGCCGGGCTTTTTCATTGTCCGGAGACCCTCCGCCAGTGCATCACTCGAGCGCGCCCGAACCGAAGATTTCGGTGTTCACGCGTTCCGGCGCGACGCCGAGCGCGACGAGCGCGTCACGCTGCGCCTTCATGAACCCGATCGGGCCGCAGATGTAGTAGTCGGCGTCCGGCACCAGCGCGTATTGCTGCACGCGTTCCGGCGTGAGGCGCCCTTCCAGGTCGTAGTCGATGCCGGCGCGATCGTTCGGTCCGACCAGTTCGTACACCACCGTGCGCTTGACGTTCGCATGGTCGCGCACCGTATCGTTCAGCCAGTCGCGGAACGCGTGCACCGCGCCCGAACGGCATGCGTGGACGAACCGTACTTCGCGCTTGCTGCCCTCGGCGATCAGCGTCGACGCCATCGACAGCATCGGCGTGATGCCGACGCCGCCGGAAATCAGCACGACCGGCGTCTCGACCCCACGCTTCAGCGAGAATTCGCCCATCGGCGCAGTCACCTCGACGATCGCGCCCTCTTCCACGCCGTCGTGCATCAGCGTCGACACCTTGCCGGCCGGAATGACTTCCGGCTTGCCGGCTTCACGCTTCACCGAGATGCGCAGCCACTTGCCGTGCGGCGCGTCGGACAGGCTGTACTGGCGCGGCTGGTCGACACCGAGGTCGCCGACGAAGCGCTTCACCGTGATGTACTGGCCGGGCTCGAACGACGGCGCCGCGCCGCCGTCGGCCGGGATCAGGTAGAACGACGTGATCTCGTCGCTTTCGCGCACCTTGCGCTCGACCTTGAACGGACGGAACCCGCTCCACGCAGCGCCCGCGTACAGGTCGGCCTCGACGCCGATCAGGATCTGCGCGAGCTGGCCGTACGCGACGCGCCACGCCTCGAGCGTATCGGCGTCGACCGCGTCGCCCAGCACTTCGACGATCGACGCGAGCAGGTTCTCGCCGACGATCGGGTAATGCTCGGGGCGGATGTTCAGGCTCGCGTGCTTGTGCGCGATCTTGGTCACGGCGCCGCCCAGCGCGCCGAGATTGTCGATGTTCGCCGCATACGCGTAGACAGCCTTCGCGAGCGTTTCCGGCTGGCTGCCCGTCTTCTGGTGCGTCTGGTTGAACAGGTTCTTCAGTTCCGGATGCCGCGCGAACATGCGCTGGTAGAAGTGCTTCGTGATCGTCGCGCCGTGCACGGCGAGGACAGGGGCAGTGGCCTTCACGCGAGCCATCTGGTCAGCGGTGATGTGGGTCATGTTCGTTCTCCGTTAAACATGCACACACAATACATCTTTAAGAATCGATGCCCCCCGGGCAAATTGTCGCAGTGCGCCAAAGGGGCAAATCGTCAGCGGGCGCGGCCGCGCTCCCACAGCACATCTGACCCGCCGTCGGCGCGGTTCAGCACGCGCGCCAGCACGAACAACAGGTCGGACAGCCGGTTCACGTAGCGCCGCGGCGCATCATTGAGCGTCTCGGTACGCCCGAGCGCGACGATCGAGCGCTCCGCGCGGCGGCACACAGTCCGGCACACGTGTGCGAGCGACGCCGCGCGCGAGCCGGCCGGCAGGATGAATTCCTTCAGCGGCGGCAGCGTCGCGTTGTAGTCGGCGAGCCAGCGGTCGAGACGCGCGAGATGCGTGTCGTCGAGCACGGTATGGCCGGGAATGCACAATTCGCCACCGAGATCGAACAGGTCGTGCTGGATCGTCACGAGCGCCGTGCGGATATCGTCCGGCAGCGTTTCGGCGAGCAGCACGCCGAGGTTCGAGTTCAGTTCGTCGACATCGCCGATCGCGGCGATCCGCGTGTCGTCCTTGCCGATGCGCCGGCCGTCGCCGAGGCCGGTGGTGCCATCGTCGCCCGTGCGCGTGGCGATCTTGCTCAAGCGGTTGCCCATACGAATGTCCTCTCGTGCGCGGCCGCGAGGCGGCCCGGTTGCGTTCTAACGCGATTATCGCAGCCCGCGGTGGCAGGCGCAGCGGGCGTTACAGCGTAGAATGGCCCGAAACCCTGCAGCACGGGAGCCGGGCCGGCGCCAACGCGCTCACCCGGATCGACAAGGAGACGTACGTGAATCACCCTGCCCCGCCGGCCGCCACGCGCCGCCCCCTTCCCCCCGCCATGCTCGATGCGCTGCGCGCCACCTTCGGCGAGCGCGTGTCGACCGCCGACGCCGTCCGCGAGCACCACGGCCGCGACGAATCGCCGTTCGACCCGCAACTGCCCGATGCCGTCGTGTTCGCGCACAGCGCGGACGACGTGCGCGAAGTCGTATCGCTGTGCTCGTTGTACAGCGTCCCGCTGATCCCTTACGGCGCCGGCTCGTCGCTCGAAGGCCACCTGCTCGCGGTGCGCGGCGGCGTATCGCTCGACCTGTCGGAAATGAACCGCGTGCTGTCGATCAACGCCGAAGACCTGACCGTGACGGTCGAGCCGGGCATCACGCGCAAGGCGCTCAACGAAGCGCTGCGCGACACCGGCCTGTTCTTCCCGATCGACCCGGGTGCCGACGCGAGCATCGGCGGGATGACCGCAACGCGCGCGTCGGGCACCAACGCCGTGCGCTACGGCACGATGCGCGAGAACGTGCTCGGCCTGACCGCCGTGCTCGCCGACGGCCGCGTGGTGAAAACCGGCTCGCGCGCCCGCAAGTCGTCGGCCGGCTACGACCTCACGCGCCTGTTCGTCGGCTCCGAAGGCACGCTCGGCGTGATCACCGAGATCACGCTGCGCCTGCATCCGCTGCCCGAAGCCGTATCGGCCGCGATCTGCACGTTCCCGTCGATGGGCGACGCGGTGCGCACCGTGATCGAGACGATCCAGATCGGCGTGCCGATCGCGCGCGTCGAGTTCGTCGATGCGCTCGCCGTGCGCTCGATCAACCGCCATTCGAACCTGACGCTCACCGAAGCGCCGACGCTGTTCTTCGAATTCCACGGCACCGAGGCGGGCGTGAAGGAACAGGCCGAGCTCGTGCAGGCGCTCGCCGGCCAGAACAACGGCCAGGGCTTCGAATGGGCAACCCGCCCCGAAGACCGCAGCCGGCTCTGGGCCGCCCGCCACAACGCGTATTTCGCGATGCTGCAGTTGAAACCCGGCTGCCGCGCGGTGACGACCGACGTGTGCGTGCCGATCTCGCAGCTCGCCGCGTGCGTCGAGGAAACCGAGGTCGACCTTCGCGCGTCGTCGCTGCCCTGCCCGATCGTCGGCCACGTCGGCGACGGCAATTTCCACGTCGCGATCCTGATCGACCCCGACAAGCCCGAGGAAATCGCCGAAGCCGAGCACATCAACGACCGGATCGTCGAGCGCGCGCTGCGCCTCGGCGGCACCTGCACGGGCGAGCACGGCGTCGGGCTGCACAAGATGCGCTTCCTGCCGAAGGAGCACGGCGACAACGCGATCGATACGATGCGTGCGATCAAGCTCGCGCTCGATCCGCGCAACCTGATGAATCCGGGCAAGATTTTCACGTGCTGACACGGCGGCGCGACGCCGCGCCGCCTGCTGCAGGAGACCCAATGAACGCTCCCGTCGAACTGTCGAGCGCGGCACGCGCGCAGCGCCAGCGCGAAGTCGTGCAGGCGCTGATGGCCGTGCTGCCGACGCATTGCCTGCTGTACCGCGACGAAGACACGGCGCCGTACGAATGCGACGGCCTGTCCGCGTACCGCCGCCTGCCGCTCGCGGTCGCACTGCCCGAAACGGAATCGCAGGTGCAGCGGATCGTGCAGATCTGCCGCCGCATGGAGGTGCCGATCGTGCCGCGCGGCGCGGGCACGAGCCTGTCGGGCGGCGCGTTGCCGATCGCGCTCGGCGTCGTGCTGTCGCTTGCGCGCTTCACGCGCATCGTCGAAGTCGACCCCTACGCGCGCACGGCGACCGTGCAGCCCGGTGTGCGCAACCTCGCGATCTCGGAGGCCGCCGCGCCGTACGGCCTGTATTACGCGCCCGATCCGTCGTCGCAGATCGCGTGCACGATCGGCGGCAACGTTGCGGAAAATTCCGGCGGCGTCCACTGCCTGAAATACGGGCTCACCGTGCACAACGTGATGCGCGTGCGCGCGGTGACGATCGACGGCGAGATCGTCGAGTTCGGCTCGCTCGCGCTCGACATGCCGGGCCTCGACCTGCTTGCCGTGATGATCGGTAGCGAAGGGATGTTCGCGATCGTCACCGAGGTCACGGTGAAGCTGATCCCGAAGCCGCAAACGGCCCAGCTCGTGATGGCGAGCTTCGACGACGTCGTCAAGGGCGGCGAGGCCGTCGCGGCGATCATCGCGTCGGGGATCATCCCGGCCGGGCTCGAGATGATGGACAAGCCGGCCACGCAGGCCGTCGAGTCCTTCACGCACGCGGGCTACGACCTCGACGCGAAGGCGATCCTGCTGTGCGAATCGGACGGCACGCCGGAAGAAGTCGCGGAAGAGATCGTGCGGATGACGGCCGTGCTGCGCGAGCATGGCGCGACGCGCATCCAGGTATCGCGCAACGAACACGAGCGACTGCGCTACTGGTCGGGCCGCAAGAACGCGTTCCCGGCCGCCGGCCGTATTTCGCCCGACTATTACTGCATGGACGGCACCGTGCCGCGCCGCGCGATCGGCCCGCTGCTCGCGCGCATCGAGCAGCTCGAAACGCGCTACGGGCTGCGCTGCATCAACGTGTTCCATGCGGGCGACGGCAACATGCACCCGCTGATCCTGTACAACGCGAACGATCCGGACGAACTGCACCGCGCCGAGCAGTTCGGCGCGGAAATCCTCGAATGCTGCGTGGAATTCGGCGGCAGCGTGACGGGCGAGCACGGCGTCGGCATCGAGAAGCTCAATTCGATGTGCGTACAGTTCTCGCCGCAGGAGCGCGATGCGTTCTTCGCGGTCAAGCGTGCATTCGATCCGGCGGGGCTGCTGAACCCGGCAGGCCGAAGCCTCTCCACTCGCGCCACCCATAGAAGATGCGCGTTCTCAAACGAAGAAAAGCCGCCATCGCGGCGGTTGTCCGCCGCATGCATTCGGGCTGTCAAACCCGGTCAACGT
>NZ_JAAGPO010000237.1:0-14217 GCF_017104825.1 Burkholderia sp. Ac-20345
TCGCAGGTCGGTCTCGCGACGCAAGCGATGCTGTGGGAGGCCGGTGTGCAAACGGTGCTGCCGCCGGGCTACCTGTGCTGCGGCTACCCGCAGCGCGGTTCGGGTCAGTACGACAAGGCCGAGAAGAGAAGAATCAGGAGAAGAATCTGTCGCATCGGAAACCTGCGGTCAAACCACGGAACGGTGCAGCAGCACCTCGAAAACGAACCGGCTGCCGACATACGCGAGCAGCAGCGCGGCGAACGACACGAGCACCCAGCGCGCGGCACCGCGGCCACGCCAGCCCGACGTCTTGCGGGCGACCAGCAGGCCGCCGAACATCAGCCACGACAGGATCGCGAACACGGTCTTGTGGTCGAGCCGCAGCGCGCGCGCGTCGACCTGCTCGCTGAACAGGATGCCCGACGCGAGCGTCAGCGTGAGCAGCACGAAGCCGGCGCCGATCAGGCGGAACAGCAGCTTCTCGAGCGTGAGCAGCGGCGGCAGCGTCTCGAGCCAGCTCGCGATCCAGCCCGTCGAGCCGTCGCGCCCGCCGCTCCTCAGCGACTGCAGACGCCGCTCGACCATCAGCATCAGGATCGCGTGCAGCGCCGCGATCGCGAACAGGCCGTATGCGATGTTCGCGATCAGGAAATGCAGCTTGAACAGCGGCGCTGCGGCATAAGGAAGCACCCGCACGCCGCCGAACACGAGCGGCAGCAGCGACGCGCCGCACGCGAGCGGCAGCACCAGCAGGCGCAGGCTGTCGAGCGGGAAGAAGAAGCTCTCGATCCAGTAGATGCCGGCGCCGAGCCAGAACATCGCGGACAGCGCGAACGCGAAGCCGAACACCATCGCGTCGTTCGGAAAGATCGTCGTGTGGAGCAGCACGCCGTGCGCGACGAGCGCGGCAAACAGCAGCGCGCGGCCGGCCCCGCTCATCCCGGACGCGGCGGACGCGGGAACCGGCACGGCCGGCACGCTCGCGACGAGCGGCGTCGCGCCCTGGCGGTGCGTGCGCCAGCCTGCGACGGCGAGGCCGCCGTACAGGAATGCGGTGAGGGCATACAGTACAATATCCATGTTCGAAGTTTACACTAGGCCCCCTTCCCGCGACGGCTCCCTTTGTTCGGTTCCGCCGCGCCTTCGGGCCCCACTGTCCATCGCTCCCCATGCTCGACAATCTCACTCAACGGATGGCGCGCGTCGTCAAGACGCTGCGCGGCGAGGCCCGGCTTACCGAGGCGAACACGCAGGAGATGCTCCGCGAGGTGCGTCTCGCACTGCTGGAGGCCGACGTCTCGCTGCCGGTCGTCCGCGAATTCATCGCCAAGGTCAAGGAAAAGGCGCTCGGCGAAGAAGTGATCAGCAGCCTGTCGCCGGGTCAGGCGCTGGTTGGCGTGGTCCAGAAGGAACTGACCGCCGTGATCGGCGGCGACTACGAAGGCAAGGCCGCCGAGCTGAACCTCGCGGTCACGCCGCCCGCCGTGATCCTGATGGCCGGCCTGCAGGGCGCAGGCAAGACCACGACCGCCGGCAAGCTCGCGAAGCTGCTGCGCGAGAAGTACAAGAAGAAGGTGCTGACGGTGTCGTGCGACGTGTATCGCCCGGCGGCAATCATGCAGCTGAAAACGGTGAGCGAACAGGTCGGCGCCGACTTCTTCCCGTCCACGCCGGACCAGAAGCCCGTCGACATCGCGGTCGCGGCCGTCGACTGGGCAAAGCGCCACTACCATGACGTGCTGATCGTCGATACGGCCGGCCGCCTCGGCATCGACGAAGCGATGATGCAGGAAATCGCCGCGCTGCACGGCACGCTGAAGCCGGCCGAAACGCTGTTCGTCGTCGACGCGATGCTCGGCCAGGATGCGGTCAACACCGCAAAGGCGTTCAACGACACGCTGCCGCTCACCGGCGTCGTGCTGACCAAGCTCGACGGCGATTCGCGCGGCGGCGCCGCGCTGTCGGTGCGCCACGTCACGGGCAAGCCGATCAAGTTCGTCGGCGTGGCCGAGAAGCTCGACGGCCTCGAAGTGTTCCACCCCGACCGGATGGCGAACCGGATCCTCGGCATGGGCGACATCCTCGCGCTCGTCGAGGAGGCGCAGCGCGGCGTCGACGTACAGGCCGCGCAGAAGCTCGCCGACAAGGTCAAGAAAGGCGGCGACTTCGACCTGAACGATTTCCGCGCGCAGATCTCGCAGATGAAGAACATGGGCGGCCTGTCGTCGCTGATGGACAAGCTGCCTGCGCAGTTCCAGCAGGCGGCGGCCGGTGCCGACATGGGTCAGGCCGAAAAGTCGATCCGCAGGATGGAAGGCATCATCAGCTCGATGACGCCCGCCGAGCGCGCGAAACCCGAGATCATCAAGGCGACGCGCAAGCGCCGCATTGCAGCCGGCGCGGGCGTGCCGGTGCAGGAAGTCAACCGGATGCTGAACCAGTACGACCAGATGCGTACGATGATGAAGAAGCTGAAGGGCGGCAACATGCAGAAGATGATGCGCGGCCTGAAGGGCATGATGCCCGGCATGCGCTGATTCCGCCCATCGGCCGGCGCGCGGGTTTTTGCTGTAGCGCGCGCCGTCCGTTCTGCTTCATTCTTATTTGTATACCGACTGCCCGCCAGAACACATGAACCGCGAAGAAGCCCTCCACATTTTCAACCACTCCGAAGAGATCGTCTCGGCCGACGCCGTCAATGCGTCGATCTCCCGGATGGCCGACGCGATCCGCGCCGAGATCGGCGATGCGTTCCCGCTCGTTCTCTCGGTGATGGGCGGCGCCGCGGTGTTTACCGGGATGCTGCTGCCGCATCTCGATTTCCCGCTGGAATTCGACTACATCCACCTGACCCGCTACCGCAACACGACGCAGGGCAGCCCGGAAATGCACTGGCGCGTCGCGCCGCGCGAATCGGTGAAGGACCGGATCGTGCTCGTGCTCGACGACATCCTCGACGAAGGCGAGACGATGGCCGCGATCCGCGACCGTATCCTCGACATGGGCGCGCAGCGCTTCATGTCGGCGGTGCTGTGCGAGAAGACGCTCGCGAAGGCGAAGCCGCTGCACCCCGACTTCTGCGGCTTCGCGGTGCCGGACCGCTACGTGTTCGGCTGCGGGATGGATGCGAAGGGCTACTGGCGCAACCTGCCGACGATCCGCGCGCTGACCACGAACGTCTGAGCGCCCCGCTCCGCACTATATAAATAGAAAGCGGCGCTCCGGTTTCCCGGAGCGCCGCTTTTTTGTAGCCGTGCGCCGCCTGCCCTACAGCTGGTGCACGAACACGCGGACGCCGCCCAGCATCATCTCGACCGAAATCGCGACGAGCACGAGGCCCATCAGCCGCTCGAATGCCGCGACGGTCCGCTCGCCGATCCATTGCTGGATCCGCTCGGCCAGCACCAGCGTCACCGCGCAGACGATCATCGTGACCGTCAACGCGCCGACCCACTCGAGCATCTTGCCGGGCCCCTGCGACGTCAGCAGCATCACCGTCGCGAGCGCGGACGGCCCGGCGAGCGCCGGAATCGCGAGCGGTACGATGAACGGCTCGCCGCCTGCGCGCGGATCGTTGCCGAGCGCGCCGTCCGGATGCGGGAAGATCATCCGCAGCGCGATCAGGAACAGCACGATCCCGCCGCCGAGCCGCAGCGACAGGTCGGTGAGGCTCATCATCCGCAGGAAACGGTCGCCAACCAGCATGAAGAACAGCAGGATCACGAACGCGATCCCCACTTCACGCAGGATCAGCTTCACGCGCCGCTCGCGCGGCACATCCCGCATCGCCGAAATGAACAGCGGGATGTTGCCGAGCGGATCGGTGATCAGCACCAGGAGCACGGTGGCCGACAGGAAGGTGTATTCCACCGCGTTCCCCGGTCGGTGCGCTTAGTGCGCGAGCGCGGCGCGGATCTTCTCCGCGACCGTCGCCGCAGCCGCGTCGGCCGGCAGCAGCGTCGCTTCGGCGTCGCGGCGGCCCTGGTACTCGATCTTGCCTTCCTTCAGGCCGCGCTCGCCGATCACGAGGCGATGCGGCACACCGATCAGCTCCCAGTCGGCGAACATCACGCCCGGGCGTTCGCCGCGATCGTCGAGGATCACGTCGATGCCGGCCGCGGCGAGTTCCGCGTACAGCTTGTCGGCCGCTTCGCGCACCATGTCGCTGCGGTCATAGCCCATCGGGCACAGCACGACTTCGAACGGCGCGATCGACTCGGGCCAGATGATGCCCTTGTCGTCGAAGTTCTGTTCGATCGCCGCGCCGAGAATACGCGTGACGCCGACGCCGTAGCAGCCCATCAGCATCGGCTGCGGCTTGCCCGACTCGTCGAGGAACGTCGCACCCATCGCTTCCGAATACTTGGTGCCGAGCTGGAACACGTGGCCGACCTCGATACCGCGGCAGATGTCGATCACGCCCTTGCCGTCCGGCGACGGGTCGCCCTTCTTCACGTTGCGCACGTCGGCGACGTCCGGCTCGGGCAGGTCGCGGCCCCAGTTCACGCCAGCGATGTGATAGTCGACCTCGTTCGCGCCAACGACGAAATCGCTCATGTTCGCGACCGTGCGGTCCGCGATCACCTTCACGGGCTTCTTCGTGCCGACCGGGCCGAGATAGCCCGGCGGCGTGCCGAACCACTCGACGATTTCCTGCTCGGTCGCGAAGCGGTGGTTCTTCAGGCCCGGCAGCTTCGACACCTTGATCTCGTTCAGGTCGTGGTCGCCGCGCAGCATCACGAGCCAGATGGTCGGCTCGGCGCCTTCGTTGTCGGTCGCGAGCACGATCGACTTGATCGTGCGCTCGAGCGGGATGGCCAGCAGTTCGGCGACGGCTTCGCACTTCGCCTTGCCGGGCGTCGCGACCTTCTCCATCGCTTCGGCCGGCGCCGCGCGTTCGGCGCTCAGCGGCAGTGCTTCGGCCGCCTCGATGTTCGCCGCGAACTCGGACGTCGGGCAGTACGCGATCGCGTCTTCACCGGTGTCGGCGATCACGTGGAATTCGTGCGAGAAGTTGCCGCCGATCGAGCCGCTGTCGGCCGCGACCGCACGGAACTCGAGGCCGAGGCGCGTGAAGATGCGCACGTACGCGTCGTACATCTTGCGATACGACTCGTTCAGGCCAGCCGCATCCTTGTCGAACGAGTATGCGTCCTTCATGATGAATTCGCGGCCGCGCATCACGCCGAAGCGCGGACGGATCTCGTCGCGGAACTTCGTCTGGATCTGGTAGAAGTTCACCGGCATCTGCCGGTAGCTCTTGATCTGGTTGCGCGCGATGTCGGTGATGACTTCCTCGTGCGTCGGCCCGATCACGAAGTCGTTGTCCTTGCGGTCCTTGAAGCGCAGCAGTTCGGGGCCGTACTGCTCCCAGCGGCCCGATTCCTGCCACAGCTCGGCTGGCTGCACGGCCGGCATCAGCAGCTCGATGGCGCCTGCCCGGTTCATTTCCTCGCGCACGATCGCTTCGACCTTGCGAATCGAACGCAGGCCGACCGGCAGGTAGTTATAGATGCCGCCGGCGACACGACGGATCATGCCGGCGCGCACCATCAGCTTGTGGCTGACGATCTCTGCGTCGGCGGGTGCTTCTTTCAGGGTGCCGATAAAGAAACGGGAAGCTTTCATGCGGACGGTTCCAAAAACGGCGCCCCCAGGCGGGGCGCCCGAAAAAGTTTCAAGGTGAAAAAGCTGCGCGCGACGAACGACGATGGCGCAGACGACGTAGCAGACTAATCAGGGACAATTCAGCCGGTGTACCCCGCGCGGATTCGCTCCGTCACGGTGCGCAGCGCCCGTTATCTGTTTATAATCAAAGCAATTTTAAAGGATTCGAAGGTGGTTGTATGCTGGATCGTGAAGGCTTTCGCCCGAACGTCGGCATCATCCTCTTGAACGCGCGCAACGAGGTGTTTTGGGGCAAGCGGCTCCGCGAGCATTCCTGGCAGTTTCCTCAAGGTGGGATCAAGTACGGCGAGACCCCCATGCAGGCGATGTACCGGGAACTGCACGAGGAAACGGGCCTGCATCCGGAACACGTCAAGATAATCGGCCGCACCCGCGACTGGTTGCGTTACGAGGTGCCTGACAAGTTCATTAAACGCGAAGTACGCGGTCATTACCGCGGCCAGAAGCAGATCTGGTTCCTGCTGCGGATGGTTGGACGCGATTGCGACATTTGCTTGCGCGCGACCGACCACCCGGAGTTCGATGCGTGGCGCTGGAACGAGTACTGGGTGCCGCTCGATGCGGTGATCGAGTTCAAGCGGGATGTCTATCAGTTGGCGCTGACGGAACTGTCGCGCTTCCTGCGCCGCCCGGCGCAGAAAGCCGAAAAGCCGCGCGGGCCGCGTCTGTCGCGCTATCCGCGCGTCATTGGCGTGCAGGCCCAGCAGACGCTGACGATTGTCGACACATCGGTAGTCTGTTCGGAGATCGAAGTGGAAGCGGGCACGCTCGACGAGATGCCGCCCCACGTGATCGTCGGCAAGTGACGAATCGAACTGCATGACCGGGCGCGACCTTGGTGTCGCGCCCTTTTTTTACGAGGAATGCATATTGAAAGCGATTGCTCTCGCGCTCGCATCGATTGCCGCGGTGGCCACGCTGGCAGGTTGCGCGAATTCGAAGACGCCGACCAACAAGGATGACAGCGAGTTCGTGTATCTGCTGGACCGCCAGGGCACCTGGAAGGAAAACGCGGTCGACACGCTGCCGCCGCTGCCGCAGACGGGCGACCTGCTGCCGTTCAACGTATCCCAGAACACGCCGCTCAAGTTCTTCGTCGACGCGAAGTCGCTCGTGGTCGGCACCGATGGCGTCGTGCGCTACGCGGTCGTCATCACGAGCCCGGCCGGCGCGCGCAACGTGAACTACGAAGGCATCCGCTGCGACACCTACGAATGGCGCCAGTATGCCGGCCTCAATTCGGAACACGACGGCTGGGATCGCACGGTCGAGAACGACTGGCGGCGCATCGAGAACGGCGAACTGAATGCCTACCACTCGGCGCTCTATCAGGACTACTTCTGCTCGAACAAGATGCCGCAGGGCACGACCCAGCAGATCCTGGAGAACATCCGGTTTCACCGCACCGCGATGAGCCAGTTGCGCTGACGGCGCGCGGCGCCCGCCGCCACTGTCCACCGCATGAAAAAAGCCCGCATCACGCGGGCTTTTTCGTTTGACGGCCGGAACCGGCACGAATGGTCACACCAGCACCAGGTTGTCGCGATGGATCAATTCGGGTTCCAGCATGTAGCCGAGCACGGATTCGATCTCGCCGCTCGGCTTGCGGTGAATCAGTTTCGTCTCCGCACTGCTGTAGTTCGTGAGCCCACGTGCCACTTCGCGCCCGTCGGGGCCGACACACGCGATGACTTCACCGCGCGCGAACGCGCCCTGCACGTCGATCACGCCGATCGGCAGCAGGCTCTTGCCGCCGGCCGTCAGCTTCTCGACCGCGCCCGCGTCGATCACGACATGGCCGCGCACCTGAAGATGGTCGGCCATCCACTGCTTGCGCGCCGCCATCCGTGCGGTACGTGCGATCAGTTGCGTGCCGATCGCCTCGCCGGCCGCCAGACGCACGAGCACGTCGGTTTCCCGGCCGCTCGCGATCACGGTGTTCGCGCCGCTGTGCGCCGCACGCTTCGCAGCAAGGATCTTCGTCAGCATCCCGCCGCGGCCGAGACTCGAGCCCGCACCACCCGCCATCGCCTCGAGTTCCGGCGCGCCCGCATTGGCTTCGGCAACGAGCGTCGCGTTCGGATCCTTGCGCGGATCGGCCGTGAACAGCCCCGACTGGTCGGTCAGGATGATCAGCGCATCGCCTTCGATCAGGTTTGCAACGAGCGCGCCGAGCGTGTCGTTGTCGCCGAACTTGATTTCGTCGGTAACGACCGTGTCGTTCTCGTTGATGATCGGCACGACGCCAAGCCGCAACAGCGTCAGCAGCGTCGAACGTGCATTCAGGTAACGCTCGCGGTCGGCCAGGTCGGCATGCGTCAGCAGGATCTGCGCGGTGCGGATGTCGTGCTCGGTGAAGCGGCTCTCATAGACCTGCGCGAGCCCCATCTGGCCGACCGCGGCGGCAGCCTGCAACTCGTCGATTTCCCGCGGCCGCTTGCTCCAGCCGAGCCGCTGCATCCCTTCGGCAATCGCGCCCGAACTGACGAGCACGACTTCCTTGCCCTGGGCGCGCAGCGCGGCGATCTGGGCCGCCCAGCGGCCGATTGCTGCATGATCGAGCCCCTTGCCGTCGTTCGTCACGAGGCTGGAGCCCACCTTCACCACCAATCGCTTCGAATCCGCGATGATCGAACGCATCCTGCACTGTCTCCTGTATCTGATGCCTGCCCGGCCGGGCGCGATTGAATGCCGACGCCGGGCGGCAGGCCCGGCGCGTTCAACCGCTCAGACGTCGTCGCCCGGCGCCGCATCGCCCTTGGCAGGCGGCGCGTCGCGGAAGCGCACGTCCGCGGCGAGATCTTCGGCCTCCGCCGCGCGGTGCGCGTCCGAATGTTCGGAGAGGTAGTCGTAGATCGCGTAGCACAGCGCTTCGCAGCCCTGGCCCGTCAGTGCCGAGATCTCGAACACGGGGCCGTCCCACTCGAAGCGTTCGAGGAAATCCGCGACGCGCGCCTTGCGCTCGTCTTCCGGCACCATGTCGAGCTTGTTGAGCACGAGCCAGCGCGGCTTCTCGTAGAGCGCCTCGTCGTACTTGCGCAGCTCGCCGACGATCGCCGTCGCTTCCGCAACCGGATCGACGGTTTCGTCGAACGGTGCGAGATCGACCAGATGCAGCAGCACGCCGGTGCGCTGCAGGTGGCGCAGGAACTGATGGCCGAGGCCCGCGCCTTCGGCGGCGCCCTCGATCAGCCCCGGGATATCGGCAATCACGAAGCTCTTGCTCGGGCCGACCCGCACCACGCCAAGATTCGGCGCAAGCGTCGTGAACGGGTAGTCGGCGATCTTCGGCCTCGCGTTCGACACCGACGAGATGAACGTCGACTTGCCCGCGTTCGGCATGCCGAGCAGACCGACGTCGGCGAGCACCTTCAGCTCGAGCCTCAGCATGCGTCGCTCGCCCGGCTTGCCGTCCGTCTTCTGACGCGGCGCTCGGTTCGTGCTCGACTTGAAATGCAGGTTGCCGAGCCCGCCGGAGCCGCCCTGCGCAAGCATCACCTGCTGGTCGTGCTCGGTCAGGTCGGCGATCAGCTCGCCGGTATCCATGTCGTTGATGATCGTGCCGACCGGCATGCGCAGCGTGACGTCGTCGCCGCCCTTGCCGTAGCAATCCGAGCCGCGCCCGTTTTCGCCGTTGCGCGCCAGGTGCTTCTTCGCGTAACGGTAGTCGATCAGCGTGTTGATGTTGCGGTCGGCGATCGCGTACACGCTACCGCCCCGGCCGCCGTCGCCGCCATCCGGCCCGCCGAACGGGACGAATTTCTCGCGGCGCATCGACGCGCTGCCATCGCCTCCGTCGCCGGCGATGACTTCGATTCGTGCTTCGTCAATGAACTTCATTCGTCACTCCGCCCAGTATTTCCGCTATTGTGCCGCGCACCGGCGCGCTTGAACAATCTGCCGTTCGGCCGATCGTACGCCGGTTGCGCGATGGTCGCCCGAGCGCACGCGCGCCCGGCGGCCAAATAAAAAAAGGCCCCGCGAAGACTGCGGGGCCTTTCGGCTACGAAGCCCGTGGGTGCCTGAACTTAGGCAGCCGCCGGGACAACGATGACCAGATGCTTCTTGTCCGCGCCCTTGGTCGCGAACTTGACGTGACCGTCAACCAGCGCGAACAGGGTGTGATCCTTGCCCATGCCGACGTTCTCGCCTGCGTGCATGCGCGTACCGCGCTGACGCACGATGATGCCGCCAGCATTGATTGCCTGGCCGCCGTACACTTTCACGCCGAGACGCTTCGACTCGGAGTCGCGGCCGTTCCGGGAAGAGCCGCCTGCCTTTTTGTGTGCCATCTGATTGCTCCTTTACCGAGGCGCTTACGCGTTGATCGCGTCGATGCGCAGCTCAGTGTAGTTCTGGCGGTGGCCGCCGTGCTTTTGGTAGTGCTTCCGGCGACGCATCTTGAAGATGGTGACCTTGGCATGACGACCGTGCGACACAACGGTGGCCTTGACGGAAGCCCCACTGACCAGCGGCGTACCGAACTTAATCGATTCGCCTTCGCCCACTGCGAGAACCTGGTCGAGCGTGATTTCAGCGTCAATGTCAGCCGGTATCTGTTCTACTTTGAGTTTTTCGCCAACGGCAACCTTGTACTGCTTGCCGCCGGTTTTTATGACCGCGTACATTGAGAACCTCACTCTGGATCCAATTTTTCCGCACACCACGCGCGGAAAACACGTGATTATACATGGGGTTAGCACCGAAGTCAAAACCGATCGACGATTGCCCCGTGCGAGCCTCGGCCGAACGGTCAAATTCGCGGCTGCAGCACGTGTGACAAACCGGGATATCTCGGATTCGACTTATAATCCGCCGCATCACCCAATTCCATCATCATGTCGTCGTCCACCGCCTCCCCCACCCTCAGCGCCGCCCATCTGCTCGCTCCGATCACCAGTGACATGGAGCAGGTGAATCGCGTTATCCGGCAAAGCCTCGCGTCCGATGTGCTGCTGATCAACCAGATCGCCGAGTACATCATCGGCGCGGGCGGCAAGCGGCTGCGCCCGGCATTGCTGCTGCTCGTCGCCGGCGCGCTCGGCGAGACGTCGCATCAACGGCACGTGCTGGCCGCCGTCGTCGAGTTCATCCATACGGCCACGCTGCTGCATGACGACGTCGTCGACGAATCCGAACTGCGCCGCGGCCGCCAGACCGCCAATGCGCTGTTCGGTAACGCGGCGAGCGTGCTGGTAGGCGACTACCTCTATTCGCGCTCGTTCGAGATGATGGTCGGCGTCGGCAAGATGCGCGTGATGGAGATCCTGTCCGAAGCGACGACGATCATTTCCGAAGGCGAGGTGCTGCAGCTCCTCAACATGCACGACGCGGACGTCGACGAAACGCGCTACATGCAGGTGATCCGCTACAAGACGGCCAAGCTGTTCGAGGCGTCGGCGCGTCTGGGCGCGGTACTCGCGGGCGCCGATGCGCCGACCGAGGCCGCCGCCGCCGAATACGGCCGCCGGATCGGTACCGCATTCCAGATCATGGACGACTGGCTCGACTACGCGGGCACCGTCGAGGCAATGGGCAAGAATGCCGGCGACGACCTTCGCGAAGGCAAGCCGACGCTGCCGCTCATCTATCTGATCGAACGCGGCACGCCCGAACAATCGGCGCTGGCACGCGAGGCGATCGAACAGGGCGGCACCGATCGCTTTGATACGATTTTCGAAGCGATCACGCGTTCTGGCGCACTGGATCACACGCTCGAATGCGCACGCCAGGAAGCGCAGGCGGCTGCGGCTGCGATCGCTGCGTTCCCCGATTCGATCTACAAGGAAAGCCTGCTCGCGTTGTGCTCGTACTCGACGTCGCGACAGTCGTAAGTGCATGTCGTGCGTCGCCGCTACGGCTGCGACGTACGTTCGACACGGGGAAATCACCTGTCTCGAAAAATTTCTTCTCCAAGGCCTTCCCTTTTTGAAGAAACGTCGTTATAGTTATGTTCTTGCTCGACGACGCAGCGGTCTTGAAGAAGGCTGCGAAATCGGAAGAGTCCAAATCGGGGTGTAGCTTAGCCTGGTAGAGCGCTACGTTCGGGACGTAGAGGCCGGAGGTTCGAATCCTCTCACCCCGACCAGATTTGTAAAAAACCGTGCACTCCGTGCACGGTTTTTTTTTGCCTGGCCGCCGCAGGCCCCTCGTGTCGCGCACGACACATCGCCGCCGCCGGCCTCTGCTATATTCCTTCCATCCCTGTCCTTCACTGCCCTTCCAACGCGTGGACCAAATTCCCTTATGGGCGCAAATCGGCGCCGTCTTCCTGCTTCTCCTCTGTTCCAGCTTCTTTTCGATTTCCGAGACCGCGATGATGGCGCTCAACCGCCATCGGCTGAAACATCTCGCCAGCCAGGGCGCACTCGGCGCGAAAACCACGCAAGGCCTGCTGACGCGCACTGACCTGCTGCTCAGCGTGATCCTGATCGGCAACAACCTGTTCAACACGATCATCCCGGTCCTGACGACGTCGCTCGCGCTGCATACGTTCGGCCGCAACAACCTCGCGCTGTCGATCGCGACCGGCATCGTCGCGTTCCTGATCATCGTATTTGCAGAAATCGCGCCGAAGATCGTCGGCGCAACGTTCCCCGAACGCATCGCGCTGCCCGCGAGCCTCGTGATCGCGCCGCTGATGCGCGTGTTCAAGCCGGTCGTCTGGTTCGTCAACGCGCTCGCGAACGGCGTGCTGTGGGTGCTGCGCATCAACACGAAGAAGGGTCGCGACCAGCGAATGTCGGCCGACGAGCTGCGCGCCATCGTGCTCGAGTCGAGCAGCTTCATGCCGACCAAGCACCGCAGCATCCTGCTCAACCTGTTCGACCTCGAGAACATCACGGTCGACGACGTGATGGTGCCGCGCCGCCAGATCGAGTCGCTCAACTTCTACGCGCCGCTCGACGACGTCCTGCACCAGCTCGAAACCTGCTATCACAACCGGCTCATCGTCTACGAAGGCGACATCGACAAGGTGCTCGGCGTGCTGCACGTGCGCAAGACGCTGACCGCGCTGCACAACCAGGAGTTCGACCGCGAGACGCTGCGCACGCTGCTCGCCGAGCCGTACTACGTACCGTCCGGCACGCCGGTGGTGCAGCAGCTCCAGTTTTTCCAGGAAACGCGGCAGCGGACCGCGCTCGTCGTCAACGAGTACGGCGAGCTCGAAGGGCTCGTCACGCCCGAAGACATCATCGAGGAGCTGATCGGCGAATTCACGACGTCGATGCCGCGCAGCGAACGCGCGGGCGGCTGGGACGAGAACGGCGAATGCATCGTCTCGGCGAGCATGCCGCTGCGCGAACTCAATCGCTGGCTGCACCTGAAGCTGCCGACCGACGGGCCGAAGACGCTGAACGGACTGGTACTCGAAATCCTCGAGGAAATTCCGGAAGACGACGTGTGCCTGAAAATCGGTGACGTGATGCTCGAGGTGATGCGCAGCGACGACCAGGCCGTGCGTACCGTCAAGCTCTTCAAGCCGCGCGGCTCGCGCACCGGACGCGCCACCGCGCGCTAGCCGAACGGCTGACTGCCGGCGCCGCCCGCGACGCGCGACCATCTGCTGGTCACGGTCAACAGGCGGCCAGCGCGCCGGCACACATGCATTTCACTCCTCCCGGGGCGCCGCTGCGCACGCAGCCGCCGCCCGCCACCGCACCGCGCGCGCTCGACGCAGCCCAGCTCGATGATGCGCCGGCCGTACGGCTGCTGACGGACACGCTTCACGCGGCACGCGTGCGCGACGCATCCGACATCCACGTCGAGCCATTCGAAGCCGGCTGGCGCATCCGCCTGCGCATCGACGGCGTGCTGCACGAACATGCACGGCCACCTCTTCATCTGCGCGACGCGCTTGTCACGCGGATCAAGGTGCTCGCGCGCATGGACATCGCCGAGCGGCGGCTCCCGCAGGACGGCAGGCTGCGCATCGCAATCGACGGCGGTACGCGCGGTGACTACCGGGTCAGCTCGCTGCCCACGTTGTTCGGTGAAAAGCTCGTGCTGCGGCGCCTCGAAACGATGCCGCCCGACCTCACGCTCGCCCGTCTCGGCTTCGACGCGCAGCAGGCGGCCGCGATGGAGGCCGCGATACGCGCACCGCATGGCCTCGTACTCGTCACCGGCCCGACCGGCAGCGGCAAGACGCTGTCGCTCTACTGCGCGCTGCAGATGCTCGATCGCGATGCGCACAACGTCTGCACGGTCGAGGATCCCGCCGAGATCCAGCTCGACGGCATCAGCCAGGTCGGTGTCGCCGAAAAAGCGGGGCTCACGTTCGCGACTGCACTGCGCGCGCTTCTGCGGCAGGATCCGGACATCATCATGGTCGGCGAGATTCGCGATGCGGAGACGGCCGACGTCGCGATCAAGGCCGCGCAGACCGGCCATCTCGTGCTGTCGACGCTGCACACGAACGACGCGCTCGGCTGGGACCAGATCGACATCGACCCGTTCCTCGCCGGCGTGCTCGTGCTCGGCTTCATCTACGGCGCGTACTTCACCGAGACGTTCCGCGGCGCGTTCCTGTCGGTGCCGCGCGGC
>NZ_JAAGPO010000238.1:0-13823 GCF_017104825.1 Burkholderia sp. Ac-20345
TAGGTCGCGGCTGCGGCGGTCGAGCGCGGTTTCGAGCAGGTCGGCGAAGCGGGCAAGGGCAGCGTCGAGGGTCGCGACCTGCTCGGGCGTCACGCCCTTTTGCGGGCCGAACACGGCGGTCGCGCCGTGCGCGCCCGTCAGCGGGTTGTCGACGTCGGACATGCCGATGAATTCGGTTTCCTTCAGGCGCGGGTCGAGCCCCGACGCGTCGATGCGCGCGATGTCGGCGAGTCGCGACGGCACCGGTTCGACCGGCTGGCCGCCCGCGTCGAAGCACTGCAGGCCGAGGCCCGCGAGGAGCCCGGCGCCCGCATCGTTGGTGCTGCTGCCGCCGAGCGCGACGAAGAAGCGGCGTACGCCCTCGTCGAGCAGCGTGCGGATCGCCTCGCCCATCCCGCGGGTGCTGCGCGCGTCGACCGGCACGCTCATGCCGACCGGATCCGTAATGCCGACGATCTCGGCCGTCTCGACGATCGCGGTGCGCGCGTCGATCACGCCGACCGCCGCGTCGCGTGCCGCGAGCGATGCGCCAGCCACCCGCAACGTACGCCGCGTGCCGCCGCCTGCCAGCATCGCGTCGAGCGTGCCTTCGCCGCCGTCGGCCATCGGGCAGCAACGCACGACGGCGTCGGGCCGGGCGCGGCGGATGCCGGTGGCGATCGCATCCGCGACCTGCTCGGCGGAAAGCGAGCCTTTGAACGAATCGGGCGCGATGACGACGACAGGCGCGGACGGGTGTTGCGGCATGGTGTCTCCGGAAGGCGTGATTTGGTGTGAAGAATGCTTGGGGGCGCGACGACGGCGCATCCTCAATCGGAGCTTACAGGATGGCGGGCCCGTGGTGGATACGGCGTGCGGCATAGCGGCGATCCGCGCGCATTGCCGTGCAAAGGGCTGTCGAGGCGGCGAAGACGCACGCGCGTCGCGCCGATCTGGCGGTGTAAGGAAAATTGTTTGCTAGAATAGTCGATTCTTCCGGCCAAAGCCGTGCTCCGAGCCGCTTGCGCTAGCCATCCGGCGCGTGCAGGGATGGCGTGGCGCTCCGGCGCGGCGAGTGGATGTGACGCACATCACGCCGCAGGCAGGCACGGCAAGGAAAACCCGATTCGCTCGAATAATTTTAGGACGATTGAAGCCATGGCTAACGTTGTTGAGAACCTCGGCAAGCTTGAACGCCGCGTGACGATTTCCCTGCCGAAAGACACCGTGCAGAAGGAAATCGACACCCGTATCCAGAAACTCGCGAAGACCGTGCGCATGCCGGGTTTCCGCCCGGGCAAGGTGCCGGTGAAGATGGTCGCGCAACAGTACGCGGGCCAGGTCGAAGCGGAAGTGCTGAGCGACAAGATCGGCCAGGAATTCTTCACGATCAGCCGCGCGGAAAACCTGCGCGTCGCCGGCCAGCCGAGCTTCGAGCCGAAGCAGGAGCAGGCTGAAGATGCGTACGCGTTCGACGCGACGTTCGAGGTCTACCCGGAAGTGAAGATCGGCGATCTGGCGACGGCTGAAGTCGAGCGCTCGACGACGTCGATCGGCGACGCTGAAATCGACCGCACGCTGGACATCCTGCGCAAGCAGCGCGTGCACTTCCACGCACGTGGCGAAGCCGGCGAGCACGGCGACGGCGGCGCGGATACCGAAGCCAAGGACGGCGACCGCGTGACGGTCGACTTCGTCGGCAAGATCGACGACGTCGCGTTCCAGGGCGGCACGGCTGAAGATTTCCCGTTCGTGCTCGGCGAAGGCCGCATGCTGCCGGAATTCGAAACGGCAGCGCTGGGCCTGAAGGCCGGCGAATCGCGCACGTTCGACCTGGCATTCCCGGAGGACTACCACGGCAAGGACGTCGCGGGTAAGACGGCACAATTCACGGTCACGATGAAGAAAATCGAGTGGCCGCACCTGCCGGAAATCGACGGCGAATTCGCGAAGTCGCTCGGCATCGAAGACGGCGATCTCACGAAGATGCGCGGCGAGATCAAGGAAAACCTCGAGCGTGAAGCGAAGCGTCGCACGCAGTCGATCGTCAAGAACCAGGTGATGGACGCGCTGCTGAAGATTTCCGAACTCGACGTGCCGAAGGCGCTGATCGAGCAGGATCAGCAACGCCTCGTCGAAATGGCTCGCCAGGATCTGGCGCAGCGCGGCGTGCCGAACGCGAAGGACGCACCGATCCCGGCCGAGATGTTCACCGAGCAGGCAGAACGCCGCGTGAAGCTGGGCCTCGTGCTGGCCGAGCTCGTGAAGTCGAACGGCCTCGAAGCGAAGCCGGAACAGATCCGCGCGGAAGTCGACGAGTTCGCCAAGAGCTACGAAGACCCGAAGGAAGTGGTCCGCTGGTATTATTCGAACCAGCAGCGCCTCGCCGAGATGGAAGCGTTCGTCGTTGAAAGCAACGTCGTCGATTTCGTGCTGGGCAAGGCGAAGGTGACGGACAAGGAAGTGAGCTTCGAAGCACTCGCGAGCGCATCGGCGCAAGCGTAAGTGTTGCTCTAGCGGCGTGCCGGCTGTCGGAGCGACGGCCCGCACGCCGTTTTTACGTCAAGCGCACGGTTGCCATTAATATGGCGATTGAGCGGGCGGCTTCCTTCCGTTCAATTTTCCATTCGAACAAGGTTCATTGAATGATCACTCGCGCTGAATTGCTGGACATGCTTGCTTCGAACGCGCCGCAGGGTTTCGAGGCGCAAGCGCTGGGGCTGGTGCCGATCGTCGTCGAAACGAGCGGCCGCGGCGAGCGTTCGTACGATATCTACTCGCGTCTCCTGAAGGAGCGCCTGGTGTTCATGGTCGGCGAAGTGAACGACCAGACCGCCAACCTCGTGGTCGCGCAGCTGCTGTTCCTCGAGAGCGAGAATCCCGACAAGGACATCAGCCTGTACATCAACAGCCCGGGCGGGTCGGTGTCGGCCGGCATGGCGATCTATGACACGATGCAGTTCATCAAGCCGGACGTGTCGACGCTGTGCATGGGCCTCGCGGCCAGCATGGGCGCGTTCCTGCTCGCGTCGGGTGCGAAGGGCAAGCGCTTCGCGCTGCCGAACTCGCGCGTGATGATTCACCAGCCGCTCGGCGGCGCACGCGGCCAGGCATCCGACATCGAGATCCAGGCACGCGAAATCCTCTACCTGAAGGAGCGGCTGAACCAGTTGCTCGCGCAGCACACGGGCCAGGACGTCGAGCGCATCGCGCGCGACACCGACCGTGATAACTTCATGTCGAGCGAGGATGCGAAGGCGTACGGGCTGATCGATCAGGTGCTGCTGAAGCGCCCGTGAGCTTAAGTGGGGTGCCGCCCCGATTCGTGCGGCGCCCCTGAGACGTCCCGAACGCCCTGAGCATCTGCGGCAAGCGCATCCAGCCAGCTCCGGTCGCGCCCTAGGCGCGGCGCTCGGAGCATTCGGCGTATCATGTCATTTACCTGTCCGGAGGCTCTACATTCATGGCGGACAAAAAAGGTTCGAACAGCGAGAAGCTGTTGTATTGCTCGTTTTGCGGAAAGAGCCAGCATGAGGTGAAAAAACTCATTGCGGGCCCGTCGGTGTTCATCTGCGATGAATGCATCGACCTCTGCAACGAAATCATTCGCGACGAGGCGGCTGCCGCCGGCGTCGAGGCCAGCCTGTCCCGGTCGGATCTGCCGAGCCCGCAGGAAATTCGCGACATCCTCGATCAGTACGTGATCGGCCAGGAGCGCGCGAAGAAAATCCTCGCGGTGGCCGTGTACAACCACTACAAGCGCCTGAAGCATCTCGACAAGAAGGACGACGTCGAGCTGTCGAAGAGCAACATCCTGCTGATCGGCCCGACGGGCTCCGGCAAGACGCTGCTCGCGCAGACGCTCGCGCGGTTGCTCAACGTGCCGTTCGTGATCGCCGATGCGACGACGCTGACCGAAGCCGGCTACGTCGGCGAGGACGTCGAGAACATCATCCAGAAGCTGTTGCAGAACTGCAACTACGAGGTCGACAAGGCCCAGCGCGGGATCGTCTACATCGACGAAATCGACAAGATCAGCCGCAAGTCGGACAACCCGTCGATCACGCGCGACGTGTCGGGCGAGGGCGTCCAGCAGGCACTGCTGAAGCTCGTCGAGGGCACGATGGCGTCGGTGCCGCCGCAGGGCGGCCGCAAGCACCCGAACCAGGATTTCATCCAGGTCGACACGACCAACATCCTGTTCATCTGCGGCGGTGCATTCGACGGCCTCGAAAAGGTGATTACCGACCGTACCGAGAAAACCGGTATCGGTTTCGGTGCGACGGTCAAGAGCAAGCAGGAACGCGACGCGGGCGAAGTGCTGCGCGAAACGGAGCCGGAAGACCTGATCAAATTCGGTCTGATCCCCGAATTGATCGGCCGCCTGCCGGTGGTCGCGACGCTCGGCAAGCTCGATGAAGCCGCGCTGATGAAGATCCTGGTCGAGCCGAAGAACGCGCTCGTCAAGCAGTATCACAAGCTGTTCGCGATGGAGCGCGTCGAGCTGGAGATCCGGCCGGGCGCACTGCAGGCAGTCGCCCGCAAGGCGATCCGCCGCAAGACCGGCGCGCGCGGTTTGCGTTCGATCATCGAACAGGCGTTGCTCGATGTGATGTACGAGCTGCCGACGATGAAAGGGGTCAGCAAAGTCATCATCGACGAGAACGTCATCGATGGCGACGGCAAGCCTTTGCTGATCTACGAGGACACGCCGAAGGTGGCGGGTTCGAACTGACCGGCTTGCCGACGATGTTCTGCGAAAAAGGCCGTTCATGAGACCGTGGGCGGCTTTTTTTCGTTTATCTTGTGGGTAACTCTGACTCGAAACGCGGTGGTTACTTTCTTACCGAATATTTCCCGCACTTGAAGGCTTGCAATTCGTTGTGGCGGCCTCAATTACCGAACAATTGATTCCACTCATGGGGAAATGAAATGTCAGGCACCCAACTTCTCCCGCCGGAACGCATCACGCTCCCGCTGCTGCCGCTGCGGGACGTCGTCGTTTTCCCGCACATGGTAATTCCGCTCTTCGTGGGCCGGCCGAAATCGATCAAGGCCCTCGAAGCAGCGATGGAAGGCGGCAAGCACATCATGCTCGTCGCCCAGAAAACCGCGGCCAAGGACGAGCCGACCGAAAAGGACATGTACGAGGTCGGTTGTATCGCCAACATCCTGCAGATGCTGAAGCTGCCGGACGGCACCGTGAAGGTGCTCGTCGAGGGCCTGCAGCGCGCGAAGGCGTTGTCGATCGAAGAGCAGGAAACGCAATTCTCCTGCGAAGTGTTGCCGCTTGAGCCCGATCACGCCGACAGCGCTGAAACGGAAGCGCTGCGCCGCGCGATCGTGTCGCAGTTCGACCAGTACGTGAAGCTGAACAAGAAGATCCCGCCGGAGATCCTCACGTCGCTGTCGGGCATCGACGAAGCAGGCCGCCTCGCAGACATGATCGCCGAGCGCCTGCCGCTGAAACTCGACCAGAAGCAGCACATCCTCGAGATGTTCCCGGTCATCGAGCGCCTCGAGCACCTGCTCGCGCAGCTCGAAGCCGAGATCGACATCCTGCAGGTCGAAAAGCGCATCCGCGGGCGCGTGAAGCGCCAGATGGAAAAGAGCCAGCGCGAGTACTACCTGAACGAACAGGTCAAGGCGATCCAGAAGGAACTGGGCGAAGGCGAAGAGGGTGCCGATCTCGAGGAACTCGAGAAGCGCATCAACGCCGCGCGCATGCCGAAGGAAGCGAAGAAGAAGGCCGACGCCGAGCTGAAGAAGCTGAAGCTGATGTCGCCGATGTCGGCGGAAGCGACCGTCGTGCGCAACTACATCGACACGCTGATCGGCCTGCCGTGGCGCAAGAAGAGCAAGGTCAACAACGACCTGTCGAACGCCGAGCAGGTGCTCGACGAAGATCACTTCGGCCTCGAGAAGGTGAAGGAACGCATCCTCGAGTATCTCGCGGTGCAACAGCGCGTCGACAAGGTCAAGGCACCGATCCTGTGCCTCGTCGGGCCCCCGGGCGTCGGCAAGACCTCGCTCGGCCAGTCGATCGCCCGTGCGACGAACCGCAAGTTCGTCCGGATGGCGCTCGGCGGCGTGCGTGACGAGGCCGAGATTCGCGGCCACCGCCGTACGTACATCGGTTCGATGCCGGGCAAGATCCTGCAGAGCCTCACGAAGGTCGGCGTGCGCAATCCGCTCTTCCTGCTCGACGAAGTCGACAAGATGGGCATGGATTTCCGCGGCGATCCGTCGTCGGCGCTGCTCGAAGTGCTCGATCCGGAACAGAACCACACGTTCGCCGACCACTACATCGAAGTCGACTTCGACCTGTCGGACGTGATGTTCGTCGCGACGTCGAACTCGCTGAACATCCCGCCGCCGCTGCTCGACCGGATGGAAGTGATCCGTCTGTCGGGTTACACGGAAGACGAGAAGGTCAGCATCGCCCAGCGTTACCTGCTGCCGAAGCAGAAGAAGAACAACGGGCTGAAGGAAGGCGAGATCGAGGTCACCGAGCAGGCGATCCGCGACATCATCCGCTACTACACGCGCGAAGCCGGTGTGCGTTCGCTCGAGCGGGAAGTGTCGAAGATCTGCCGCAAGGTCGTGAAGATGCTGCTGCTGAAGAAGGCATCGGGCGCGATCAAGGTCGACGGCGAAAACCTCGACACGTTCCTCGGCGTGCGCAAGTACGACTTTGGCCTCGCGGCGAAGGAAAACCAGGTCGGTCAGGTGACGGGCCTCGCGTGGACGGAAGTCGGTGGCGATCTGCTGACGATCGAAGCCGCGGTGATGCCGGGCAAGGGCAACGTGATCCGTACGGGTTCGCTCGGCGACGTGATGAAGGAGTCGGTCGAGGCGGCACGTTCGGTCGTGCGCTCGCGTTCGCGTCGTCTCGGTATCAAGGACGAAGCGTTCGAGAAGCAGGACATCCACATTCACGTGCCGGAAGGCGCGACGCCGAAGGACGGTCCGTCCGCCGGCGGTGCGATGACGACCGCGCTGGTATCGGTGCTGACGGGTATCCCGGTGCGTGCCGATGTCGCGATGACGGGCGAAATCACGCTGCGTGGTGAAGTCCTGCCGATTGGCGGCCTGAAGGAGAAGCTGCTCGCAGCGCATCGCGGCGGCATCAAGCTCGTGCTGATCCCGGAAGAGAACGTGAAGGATCTCGCCGAGATTCCGGACAACGTGAAGAACGCGATAGAGATCGTGCCGGTCCGCTGGATCGACAAGGTGCTGGAACTCGCGCTCGAGCGTTCGCCGACCCCGCTGCCGCCGGAAGAAGAGGCGAAGGCGGCGGCGCCGGTCGCTGATGCAACGAAGGATGCCGGCTCGACGGAATTCGTCAAGCACTGAGCATCGGGGCACCGTCCTTCCTGACGGTTGTTCACGAAACCCGCGGCGTTGCCGCGGGTTTTTTTATGCGTAGCCGAATCGTGTGCGCGAACGTTTAAAAAATTCGCGTCAGGGCTTTGCAAAATGATCGGGGATGAATTAAACTTGCGGGCTCGCTGGTTGTTGATGCCGAAACGCAGATCGCAGCCAGAACGAATCGGAAACGGGTGCTTAGCTCAGCTGGTAGAGCGGCGCCCTTACAAGGCGTAGGTCGGGGGTTCGAACCCCTCAGCACCCACCAGTTTCACGATTCAGCCAGACCAAGGAGCGGTAGTTCAGTCGGTTAGAATACCGGCCTGTCACGCCGGGGGTCGCGGGTTCGAGTCCCGTCCGCTCCGCCAGAAAATGAAGAAGCCCGCCTTGTGCGGGCTTTTTCATTTGTATTGTCCGGTGCGCCCGCTTGCGGGCGCGTGACTGCGGAGTGGAGGAAGCTGCCTGCGCAGCTTCCGGCGGGACTCGAAGGGTTGCGCGTGCACGCGCAACCGCGGCCTGCAGGATGTAGGCGAGTCCCGTCCGCTCCGCCAGAAAATGAAGAAGCCCGCCTTGTGCGGGCTTTTTCATTTGTGTTTCCGGTTGCGCCCGCTGGCGGGGGCGAGTCTGCGGAGTGGGGGAAGCTGCCTGCGCAGCTTCCGGCGGCACGCGAAGGGCTGCGTGTGCAAGTGCAGCCGCGGCCTGCAGGATGTAGGCGAGTCTCGTTCGCTCCGCCAAACAAACGAAAGTGCCCGCCCTGTGCGGGCATTTTCGTTTTGCGCACGCGGTTGCCTTGTCACACTCACCAGCAACACGTCTGCTTTTCTCCCGTCCCACCCCGTATGTTGTAATATCGGTCGTTTTGTCCAATTTTCCCGTCACGCATGCTCGATTTCTTCCGTAATCACCAGCGCCTGATGATGGCGCTCCTGCTCCTGATCGTGTTGCCGGGGCTGGGTTTCGTCGGGATCCAAGGCTTCCGCGGCTTCTTCGACGATAGCGCGAACGTCGCGGCAATCAACGGGCACAAGATCACGCGGGTCGAATTCGACGGCGCGTTCCGCCAGCAGATCGACCAGGCGCGTCAGGCGCTCGGCGGGCAGTTCGACATCAAGATGTTCGATACGCCCGAGCACCGCAAGCAGGTGCTCGACGGCCTGATCCAGCAACGCGTGCTGGCAGACGAAACCCAGCGTCTGCACCTGACCGCATCTGACAACGCCGTGCGCGACGCGCTGATGAGCGACCCGATGATCGCGTCGCTGAAGAAGCCCGACGGTACGATCGACGTCGAGCGCTATGCACAGCTACTGTCGTTCCAGGGGATGACGCCCGAGCAGTACCAGGAGCGCGTGCGCTACAGCCTGTCGCTGCAGCAGATTCCGGCCAGCATCGTGTCGAGCGCGTTCACGCCGAAGAGCCTCGCGCAACGCCTGTCCGAACTCGCCGCGCAGCAGCGCGAAGTGCAGGCGCTCGTGCTGAAGACGGGCGACTTCGCCGCGAAGATCCAGCCGACCGACGCGCAGCTCGCCGCGTACTACGACGCGCACAAGCAGAGCTTCGCGACGCCGGAGACCGCGACGATCCAGTACCTCGTCTATTCGCCGGCCGCAGCGGCCGCGAGCGCGCAGCCGACCGATGCGGACATCAAGAAGTTCTACGACGACAACCCGACGCACTTCCGCACCGAAGCACAGGTGCGCGTGAGCCACATCTTCATCGCCGCGGCAGGCAGCGCAAGTGCGGCCGACAAGGCCGCAGCGAAGACGAAGGCCGAGCAGGTGCTGGCCGACGTGAAGGCGCATCCGGACCAGTTCGCGCAGGTCGCGCAGAAGGACTCGCAGGACGCACCGTCGGCCGCGAAGGGCGGCGACCTCGGCTTCATCACGCGCGGCTCGACGGCGGGCGGCAAGGCGTTCGACGATGCCGCATTCGCGCTCAAGCAGGGCGACGTGAGTGGTGTCGTGCAGTCGGATCTGGGCTTCCACATCCTGAAGGCGACCGAAGTGAAGCCGGCGGCCGTGAAGCCGTTCGCGGAAGTGAAGGACCAGATCGCGGTCGACCTGAAGCAGCAGTTCGCATCGAAGGCGTTCACGGACAACGCGGAAGGCTTCACGTCGACCGTGTACGAAAAGGCAAAGACGCTGCAGCCGGCCGCGGACAAGTACAAGCTGACGATCCAGACGGCCACCGTCACGCCGACGCCGAATCCGCAACTGCCGCCGACGAGCCCGCTGAACAATCCGAAGTTCCTGGCTGCCGTGTTCGCGAACGACTCGGTGAAGAACCAGAACAACACGCAGGCGATCGACATCGGCAACAACACGCTGATCTCGGCGCGCGTGACCGACTACAAGCCGGCTGCCGTGCCCGCGCTCGACGCGATCAAGGACGTCGTGCGCCAGAAGGTCGTCGCCGAGCAGGCCGCGGAACTCGCGAAGAAGGACGGCGCGGCGAAGCTCGCCGAGCTGCAGAAGTCGAAGTCGGCTGACGGGTTCTCGGCTGCGCAGAAGGTGTCACGCACGCAATCGCAAGGCCTGACGCCGGCTGCGCTGAGCGCCGTCTACAAGGTCGACGCGAAGACGCTGCCGGCCTACGTCGGTGTCGATCTCGGCGCGGACGGCTATGCGATCTACCGCGTGAATGCGGTGATCCCGGGTTCGGCGGTCGATCCGCAGCAACTGGCGGCCGCGCAGCAGCAGATGGCGCAGGTCGACGCACAGAGCGAAGGCGAGGCGTACCTCACCGCGCTGCGCGATCGCTCGAAGGTGAAGCTGTACGGCACGACGGCCAGCCAGTCGCAGGACGGCAGCAACTGATCGTCGTTTCGCACGCAACAAAAAGCCCCGCTTCATGCGGGGCTTTTTGTTTTGGGGCGAGGCTGCGCCGTCAGCCGCGCGGCTTGCCGAGCAGCGGTTTCAGCGCCGGCCAGACGTTGTCGAGCAGAACGCCCTGCGCCTGCTGCGCAGGATGCATCTGGTCCGCCTGGAACATCTCGGGCTTGTTCTCGATGCCGGCCAGCAGGAACGGCACGAGCGGCACGCCGAGATCCTTCGACAGGCGCGTATAGACGGCGTGGAACTTCTGCGTGTAATCGGGGCCGTAATTGGGCGGCACATACATGCCGACCAGCACGACCTTCGCCCGCGCCTGCCGTGCGCCGGCGATGATGTCGCGCAGGTTCTGCTCGGTCGTTGCGAGCGGCACGCCGCGCAGCGCATCGTTCGAACCGAGCTCGACGACGACGATCGACGGCTTGAGCCGCTGCAGCACCGCGGGCAGCCGCGCGCGGCCGCCGCTCGTGGTGTCGCCGCTGACGCTGGCGTTCGCGACGCTATAATCGATTCGCTCGGTCGTGAGCCGTTGCCGCAGCAATGCCACCCAGCCGGTGTCGCGCGGCAGCCCGTATTCGGCCGACAGGCTGTCGCCGAGCACGACGATCACGGGCTGGCCCGATGTCGCGGCCGGCGTCGTTGCGGCGCGTGCCGGCACGGTGGCGGCCAGCAGGGTGCCCAGCAGCGCGGCGAGCGCCGCGCGTCTTTTCCAGCGAAATGTCGTGTCCATGTTCAAGATTACCGATCCGATCATCGAAGTCCATGACGTGTGCAAGCGGGTCGCCGACGCAACGGGCGAGCTGACGATCCTCGACGGCATCACGCTCGCCGTGCAGCCGGGCAGCAGCCTCGCGATCGTCGGCGCGTCGGGGTCGGGTAAATCGACACTGCTCGGCCTGCTTGCGGGGTTGGACAGCGCGACGAGCGGCACGGTTCGCCTGCTCGGTCGCGCACTCGACCAGCTCGACGAGGATGCACGCGCGGCGCTGCGCAATGGCGCGGTCGGGTTCGTGTTCCAGTCGTTCCAGTTGATGCCGCACCTGACGGCGCTCGAGAACGTGATGCTGCCGCTCGAGCTGCAGGGTGGCATCAGCGCACGCGACGCAGCCGATCGTGCGCGGGCGCTGCTCGTGCAGGTCGGTCTCGGCGAACGCACGGCGCATTATCCGAAGCTGTTGTCGGGGGGCGAGCAGCAGCGTGTCGCGCTTGCGCGCGCATTCGTCACGCGCCCGGCGATCCTGTTTGCCGACGAGCCGACCGGCAGCCTCGATGCGGCCACGGGTCATGCGGTCATCGACCTGATGTTCGAACTGAACCGCACGCACGGCGCCACGCTCGTGCTCGTCACGCATGATGTCGAACTCGCACGCCGCTGCGCGACGACGGTGACGATCGACGCCGGGCGCATCGTCGAGCCGCACGCGGCGCAGCGCAACGGCTGAATTTCTTTGCCGGCCGCGCAGCGTGCGCCGAGCGGCCGGCTTCGGCATGACGCCGTTGCGTCAGCGCTTCAACGCTTCAGCGCCGCGCGGGCGCGCTCGATCAGCGCGGTGGTCGACGAGTCGTGCTTCGCCGGATCGACCGACTCGGCCGACAGGTCGGCTTCCACCACCTTGCCGAGAATCTTGCCGAGCTCGACACCCCACTGGTCGAACGGATTGATGTCCCACACCGTTGCCTGCACGAGCACCTTGTGTTCGTACAGCGCGATCAGCGCGCCGAGCGTGCGCGGCGTCAGCGCATCGACGAGCAGCGTCGTCGTCGGGCGGTTGCCCGGGAACGTCAGGTGCGGCGCGAGCGCTTCCTTGCCTGGCCCCGCGACCTTGCGCGCTTCGTCGAGCGTGCGGCCGAGCATCAGTGCCTCGCTCTGCGCGAAGCAGTTCGCGAGCAGCTTCGGATGATGGCTCGCGAGCGGATGCTCGGGCGTCAGCACCGCGATGAAGTCGATCGGCACGATCGTCGGCCCCTGGTGCAGCATCTGGAAGAACGCATGCTGGCCGTTGGTGCCCGGCTCGCCCCACGTGACGGCGGAAGTCGGGTAATCGACGAAGGTGCCGTCCAGGCGCGCGGATTTGCCGTTGCTCTCCATTTCGAGCTGCTGCAGGTACGACGGCAGGTAATGCAGCGCTTCCGAATACGGCGCGACGAGATAGCTCTGCGAGCCGAAGAAATTCCGGTACCAGATACCGATCAGGCCGAGCAGCACGGGCAGGTTGCGCTCGAGCGGCGCTTCGCGGAAATGACGGTCCATGTCGTTCGCGCCGGCCAGCAGCTCGTCGAACTGCTCGGGGCCGATCGCGATCATGATCGACAGGCCGACTGCCGACCACAGCGAATAGCGGCCGCCGACCCAGTCCCACATTTCGAACACGTTTTCCGCGGCGATGCCGAATTTCACGACTTCGGCCGGGTTCGCCGATACGCCGACGAAGTGCTTCGCAAGCGCGCCCTCGGGGCAGCCGCGCGCGACGAACCAGTCGCGCAGCGAGCGTGCGTTCGTCATCGTCTCGAGCGTCGTGAAGGTCTTCGACACGATGATCGCGAGCGTTTCCTCCGGGTCGACCTGCTCGAGCACGCGCGCGAGATCGGCGCCGTCGACGTTCGACACGAAGTGCGTGGAGATTTCAGGCATCGCGACGTGGTGCAGCGCATGCACGACCATCTTCGGCCCGAGATCGGAGCCGCCGATGCCGATGTTGATCACGTGACGGATGCGCTTGCCGGTGTAGCCCGTCCACGTGCCGCTGCGCACGGCACGCGCGAAGGTCGCCATCTTCGCGCGCTCGGCGCTGACCTGTGCATGGAACGGCGCGTGCGGATCGGTCGCGCGCAGTGCCGTGTGCAGCGCGGCACGGCCTTCGGTCGGGTTGACGATCTCGCCCGCGAACATCGCGTCGCGGCGTGCTTCGACACCCGCGTCGCGCGCGAGCTGCACGAGCAGGCGCAGCGTGTCGTCGTTGATGCGGTTCTTCGAGAAATCGGCCGCGAGGCCGCCGCCCGGAATCGTGAAGCGTTCGGCACGGGTCGGCGCGCGGTCGTTTTCCGGCGCGAACCAGTCGCGCAGCCGCGCGTGGCGGATCTGTTCGAAGTGGGATTGAAGGGCAGTCCAGGCGGGGAGCGAATTCAGCGTCATGGCGGTTCGAGTGAAGCGTGAATCGGGAGGAATGCCGCGCCGGCTCATCGTGATCGGAAGGCCGGCGGACGAGAGGGCCCGCCGTGCGGCGGGGCAGTCAGTATAGCGGCGTTATGTGTCGGCGCGCGGCGACGCGTAAAAAAGGCGATTGATCAGCGTGCGCACCGTCGGCGCGAGTTCGCCGGCCGTGAGTCCGGCCGGGCCCGTGCCCTGCGCGGTCAGCGTGTCGGCCGCGAGGCCGTGCAGGTAGACGCCCGCGAGCGCCGCCTCGTACAGTGCGACACACTGCGCGAGCAACGCGCCGATCAGGCCGCCGAGCACGTCGCCAGTGCCGCCGGTGGCGAGCGCCGCATTGCCGGTCGGATTGATCGTCACACGGCCGTCGGGCGCCGCAATCACCGTGCCCGAGCCTTTCAGCACGACGATGGCCGAGTAGCGCGCGGCGAGCGCCTGCGCGGCCGCGATGCGGTCGCGCTGGACCGTCGCCGTGTCGCTGCCGAGTAGCCGCGCGG
>NZ_JAAGPO010000239.1:0-239 GCF_017104825.1 Burkholderia sp. Ac-20345
AGCAAATGTAACATGATGGAGGGACAGACACAACTGTGTCATAGTGATACGCACGAGTTATATAATGGGACATATGTGCGAGAGATGGTGTGTCGTTAAGTGATACAGTAAGCAAGCGTGATCACTAGGAGTCTATAGACAGAGAGGAGAATAGATGGTGATGATGTTTACATTGTACAAAGATGAATGTAATGGAAGTGACAGATATTGATTTTTTTTTTTTTTTTTTTTTTAATGAG
>NZ_JAAGPO010000240.1:0-13531 GCF_017104825.1 Burkholderia sp. Ac-20345
TACGCTTCCGCCGCGTCGGCACCCGCGATGCCCGCGCCGTCGCCCGCGACGTAAATCCCGCGCACCGACGTGCGGCCGGCCGCGTCGCGCTCGGGCAACCATGCACGGTTGACCGGGTCGAAACCGAACCGGCAGCCGGCAAGATCGGCGAGCTGCGTTTCCGAACGCAGGCCGAAGCCGAGACCGAGCGCATCGCAGTCGAGCATGCGCGGCTGCGCATCGGCGCCGGCCGCGCGCCACGCGAGGCCCGTCACATGTTGCTCGCCAAGCACGCGCTCGAGCGTGACGCCCGTTTCGATCGCGACGCCGCGCGCACGCAGCCAGCCGATGTAATAGAGCCCCTTCGCGAGGATCGACGGCATGCGCAGCAACGCGGGCGCGGCGGCGGCCTGGCGACGCAGCGGGCTCGTGTCGAGCACGGCGGCGACCTGTGCACCGGCCTTCGCATACTGGTACGCGACGAGATACAGCAGCGGCCCCGTGCCCGCGAACACGATGCGCCGGCCGATCGCGCAGCCCTGCGCCTTCAGCGCGACCTGCGCGCCGCCGAGCGTATAGACACCTGGGAGGGTCCAGCCCGGCACGGGCAGCATGCGGTCGGTCGCACCGCTTGCGACGATCAGGTGCGAATACGGCACGGTCACTTCGTGGCCGTCCTGCAGCGTATCGACGCGGCCCGCGCCGCATGCCCACGCGAGCGTGTCCGGCCGGTAGTCGACGTGCGGCAGCAGCGCGGCCATGGTCCGGTGTACGGCGTCGGCCTTCGCAGCCTCGAATCCGTACAGCGTGCGCTTGCCGCGTGCGAAAGCGCCGTTCGCCGGCGGTTGCCGGTAGATCTGCCCGCCCCAGCGTGCGTTCTCGTCGATCACGACGGGGCGCAGCCCCGCGTCGACCAGCGCCTCGGCCGCGCGCACACCGGCCGGGCCTGCGCCGACGATCACCGGTTGGAGTGCGTCGGTCATCGCGTGTCTCCGGCTGCAACGGGCTGCACGCCTGTGAGAATCCGCATGCCGGCGGCGATCGGCGTTGAGCATGCGCGCACGCGTGCGCCTGCCTCGGTGCGCACCCAGCAGTCCTGGCACGCGCCGATCAGGCAGAAGCCCGCGCGCGGCAGGCCGCTGAATTCGCTGATGCGCACGCGGCGCTGCGCGACGAGGATCGCGGTGAGCACGGTGTCGCCGGCAAGAGCCTGCGCGGGGTGGCCGTCGAGCGTGAACGCGATCGCGGCACGCTCGCGCTCGGCGACGCGCACGAACTGCGCGCCGTCGTCCACGGGTTCGGTTGAACGGGAAACGGAAGTCATCGTCAGTGTTGGCCGATCAGGATGCGGTTCAGGCCGTACACGCGATCGAGCAGCAGCATCGCGCCGGCGGTGATGAAGATGACGAGCGCCGACACCGACGCCATCATCGGGTCGATCGACTCGGTCGCATACATGTACATGCGCACGGGCAGCGTGACCGTCTGCGGCGACGTGACGAAGATCGACATCGTCAGTTCGTCGAAGCTGTTGATGAACGCGAGCAGCCAGCCGCCGGTGATGCCGGGCACGATCATCGGCAGCGTGATGCGGCGGAAGGTCGTCCACGGGTCCGCGCCGAGCGAGCACGCGGCCTGCTCGATGCTGCGGTCGAGGCCGGCGACGGATGCGAGCACGAGCCGCATCACGAACGGCGTGATGACGATCATGTGCGCCAGCACGAGCCACGCGAACGAGCCGGTCGCGCCGATCAGCGCGAAGAAGCGCAGCAGCGCGATGCCGAGCACGAGGCCGGGGATCACGAGCGGCGACAGCAGCAGCCCGTTCAGGAACGCGCGGCCGGGAAACGTCGCGCGGCCGATCGCGAGGCCCGCCGGCAGCGCGATCGCGAGCGACAGCGTCGCCGATGCGAATGCGAGCTTCAGACTGTTGAAGAACGCGGTGACGAAGTCGGGGTAGTCGAGGATCGCGCGGAACCAGCGCAGCGACAGCCCGTGGGTCGGCAGCGTCAGCGTTTCGTCCGGCGTGAACGCGACCAGCACGACGATCGCGAGCGGCGCGAGCACGAACACGATCACGAGCGTGTGGAACGCGAGGGCGAGGGGGCCGTTCTTTCTCATCGGGATGCGCCTCCGAGGCTGCGTGCGTAGCGGCGTTCGAGGACGCGGTAGTAGGTGAGCATCACGACGAGGTTCGCGATCAGCAGCAGCACCGCGATCGTCGCGCCGAGCGGCCAGTTCAGCGAGCCGAGGAATTCGTCGTAGACGGCCGTGGCCGCGACCTTCAGCCGGCGTCCGCCGAGCAGGCCGGGAATCGCGAACGCGCTCGCCGACAGCCCGAACACCATCAGGCTGCCCGACAGCACGCCCGGCATCAGTTGCGGCAGCACGATGCGGCGCAGCGTCGTGAACGGCGACGCGCCGAGCGACAGCGCCGCGTGCTCGGTCTGCGGATCGAGCCGTTGCAGCGCGGTCCACACGGGAATCACCATGAACGGCAGCATCACGTGTACCAGTGCGATCACGATCGCGAAGGTCGTGTATTCGAGCTTGTACGGCCCGAGGCCGACGAGCCCGAGCGTCCGGTTCACGAGCCCGCTCGTGTTCAGCAGCATGCTCCAGCCGAACGCACGCACGACGATCGACACGAGCAGCGGCGCGAGGATCGCGAGCAGGAACAGCGAGCGCCACGGGTCGCGCATTTTCGATAGCACGTACGCTTCCGGCGTGCCGACCGCGACGCAGATCGCGGTCGTGAGCGCGGCGATCCCGAACGTGCGCAGGAAGATCGTGTGGAAGTACGACGAGCCGAGCACTTCCGCGTAATTGCCGAACTGGAACGCGGCGATTGCGCCCGTCGCCGGGTCGAAGCGGTAGAACGTCAGCACGAACGTCATCGCGAGCGGCACCAGCACGAGCGCGGCGAACAGCGCGAATGCGGGTGCGCACATCAGCCACAGCGGCGCATGCGCACGCCATGTCGCGCGCGGCGCGCGTCCGGCGGTGGCACGTGCCGGTGCGGCATCGGGCGTGGCCGGCTGCGCGAGGCCGGCCGGCACGCCGTCGGTGGTCAGCGGGCGGGTGGGCTGTCCCATTCAAGCCTCCCTGCTCATCACGCGCACCGCATCGCTGTGCCAGTCGATGCCGACCGGCGCGCCTTCCGCGAGCGGCTCCGCGCCTTCGTTCTGGCAGCACACGAGCACTTCGCCGAGCGCGCTGTCGACGCGGTACAGCCACTGGCTGCCGAGAAAGAAGCGGCTCGTGACGGTCGCGGCGAAGCGGCCGGCATCGGGCGCGCATAGCCGCAGTTTCTCCGGACGGATGCAGACCGACACGGCATCGCCGACACCCATGTCGCGCTCGCGCGGCGGCAGGTGCGCGGCGTGGCCGGTTTCGGCGAGGCCGTGCCCGAGGTCGATGCGGATCGCGTCGCCGTCGTGCGCGACGATCGTGCCGGGCAGCAGGTTCGCCTTGCCGATGAACTGCGACACGAAGCGGGTTTCCGGGCGCTCGTACGCACGGTACGGCGTGTCGGTCTGCGTGATGCGGCCGGCTTCCATCACGACCACGCGATCGCTGATCGACAGCGCTTCCGACTGATCGTGCGTGACCATGATCGTCGTCGTGCCGATCTTGCGCTGGATCGCGCGCAGCTCGAACTGCATGTCCTCGCGCAGCTTCGCGTCGAGGTTCGACATCGGTTCGTCGAGCAGCAGCACCGGCGGCTCGATCACGACCGCGCGCGCAATCGCGACGCGCTGCCGCTGGCCGCCCGACAGCTCGCGCGGAAAGCGGTGCGCGAGCGCATCGAGGCGCACGAGCGCGAGCGCCGCGCGGATGCGCTCCGTGCGCTCCGCCTTGTCGACGCCGCGCATGTCGAGCCCGAAGCCGACGTTTTCCGCGACGCTCATGTGCGGAAACAGCGCGTAGCTCTGGAACACGATGCCGAGCCCGCGCCGGTTCGGCTTCAGGTGCGTGATGTCCTGCCCGTCGAGCGCGATGCGCCCGCGCGTGACGTCGACGAAGCCGGCGATCATCTGCAGCGTGGTGGTCTTGCCGCAGCCCGACGGCCCGAGCAGCGACACGAATTCGCCTTGTTCGACCGACAGGTTGACGTCGGCGACGGCGGTGAGGTCGCCGAAGGTTTTCGTCAGATCCGTAAGCGTGAGAAACGACATGGGAAGCTCCGGGTTCGCACACCGCGAGGCCGGTGTGCCAATGACGCGGACTCTAGCCAGCCATATTTCGGAGCGTCAATTTCGAATTCTGCTGAACGGGATGAATTTCTGAAAAATTCCGATGAACGGAATAGATCGAAGCGCAGCACGCAAATCGTTCCGCTGGATGGCGGGTGGCAGAACCGTGAATCGCACGCGTCAATCCCGTGCACACCCGGATGCCCGCGGAATTTCGGCCGGACGACAATGGCGGCTAGCGTATTCCGTTCATTGAAATCATCGAGGAGAGCCGGCATGCAGGAACCCCATTCGGCCGGAACGTCGCCCGCCGCACGCGCGGCGCACCCGGACGAGGACGCCGCCGATGCGGCCGGCGCGCCGGGCACCGGCATGCTGCAGCGCGCGTTCGCGATCCTGCGTGCGCTGGCCGGCATGCAGCAGGACGGCGTGCGCGTCACGCATCTCGCGAAGGCCGTCGGCCTCACGCAGGGCACCGCGCACCGGATCCTGCAATCGCTGATCGCCGAAGGGATGGTCGAGCAGGACGAGCAATCGAAGCTGTACCGGCTGAGCGTCGACTTCTTCGCGCTCGCCGCGCAGGCCGGCAACCCGAGCAGCATGCGCACGCTGTGCCGCCCCGCGCTGCTGCGGCTGTGTGCGAGCCTCGGCGAGACGATCTTCCTGCTCGTGAAAAGCGGCTTCGACGCGGTGTGTCTCGACCTGTGCGAAGGGCCATTCCCGATCCGCTCGTTCACCGGCGATATCGGCGGGCGCATTGCGCTCGGCGTCGGGCAGGGCAGTCTCGCGATCCTCGCGTTCCTGCCCGAAGCCGAACGCGAGGAAGTGATCCGCTTCAACGTGCCGCGCATTCGCGGCTATGGCGTGCTCGACGAGGTGTACCTGCGCACCGAGATCGAACGCGTGCGGCAGCTTGGCTACGCGGGCCGCAACAGCGGCGTGCTCGACGGGATGGCCGGCGTCGCGGTGCCGATCCTCGATCGCACCGGGTATCCGGTCGGTGCGCTGAGCGTCGGTACGCTTGCGGCGCGCCTCGGCGACGACCGGATGCCGATGGTCGTCGAACTGCTGCGGCGCCAGGCCGATGCGATCGGGCCGCGCACCAACCCGTTCGACGCCGCGCTGCGGCGGCCGATGCACGGGCTGTCAGGGAAAACCGCATAGGCGCATCACGCGTCGCCGTTTCGTCAGCTTGCTTACGCGAGCCATTCACGTCTGAGCAAAGCGCGCCGCGTCCAGCGGACTTGCGCGCTTTCGTTTCTCTTGCGGGGACGCACCGTCCCCGCTCATCTCCCCGCCATTCGATTTTCAACTGCTCGCCAGTTGAACATTTCATTTCTTGATGTGATTGCGGCTGGATACCATCCAGCGACTGTCTATACAACCCGGTCGGCGCGGATGGGCAGGATCAAAAAAACACAACACATCGATGAACAGGTTTGGAGAGGAGAAGACGGAGATGGTGCGAATGAAGGGTGGGAAGACGGGCGCCGCAGGCGTGGGCGCAGCGGTCGCAATGCTGTTTGCGGGCGCCGCGCACGCGCAGTCGACGGTGACGCTGTACGGGATCGTCGACGCGGGCGTGACCTACACGAACAACGCGAAGGGCCATGCATTGTGGCAATTCACGGGCGGCAACGAATCGGGCCCGCGCTGGGGCTTGATCGGCACCGAGGATCTCGGCGGCGGGCTGAAGGCGAACTTCCGCCTCGAGAACGGCTTCAACGTCGCGAACGGCGCGCTTGGGCAGGGCGGCCGGATGTTCGGGCGATCGGCGTGGATCGGCCTGAGCGGCGCGAACTGGGGCGCGGTGACGCTCGGCCGCCAGTACAACTCGACGCAGGACATCCTCGGCTCGCTGCAGATGAGCAGCTTCCTCGCGCAATACTCGACGCACCCGTTCGACAACGACGACATCAACAACACGTTCCGCACCAACAACGCGGTGAAGTACGTGTCGCCGACGATCGCGGGCCTGCAGGCGAACCTCGTGTACGGCTTCTCGAACTCGACCGGCTTCGCGAACGACAACAGCTGGAGCGCGGGCGTCACGTACGTGAACGGGCCGCTCAATGCGGGGGCCGCGTATGCGCGCGTGAACCATCCGGCGGTCAGCACGAGCGGCGCGGTTGCTTCGGATAACTACTATCCGGCGTCGGAGTCGGTGTTCGGCGCGAGCCTCGGCAACGCGATCCGCCAGCAGATCTGGGGCGCGGGCGGCAGCTACGCGATCGGGCCGGCCACGCTCGGCCTGCTGTATACGGGCTCGAACTTCGGGCAGGCGACGGGTGGCGCGCTGCGCTTCAACAACTACGAAGGCAGCCTGCGCTACATGATCACGCCGGCGCTGATGGCGGCGGCCGGTTACACCTATACGCAGGTCGCGCGCGCCAGCGACAGCGGCCACTACCACCAGGTATCGGCAGGCGTGCAGTACCTGCTGTCCAAGCGCACCGACGTGTACGTGAACGGCTTCTACCAGAAGGCGTCGTCGGGTGTCGGCCAGGCATGGATCGACGGCACCGACAGTGCGTCGTCGACGACGTCGCAGGTGGCGGTGGTGGTCGGCATCCGCCAGAAGTTCTGATGTTCTGACGCATACGCGCGTCTTCCGGAGGAGGCATTCATGAAACTCAAACTGTTGCTGGCGGCGTTGCCGTTCGTCGGGATGTATGCGGGCGGCTCGCTCGCCGAGGTGCGGCCGATGCTGTTCGGGCTGCCGTTCCTGCTCGTCTGGAACCTGGTCTGGATGGCGGCCACGGCCGCGATCCTCGCGATCCTGTTCCATCTCGACGAGCGCGACGCGGCCCGCGCCGGCCGCCCGGGAGACGCGCGATGAACGCTTCGATCATCATCATCGCGGCGTTCGCCGTGTTCGCGCTCGCCATCGGCGTGATGGCGCGCCGCGGCCGCAAGCTCACGCTCGAGCAGTGGGCGGTCGGCGGGCGCGGCTTCGGCTCGCTGCTCACGTTCCTGCTGATGGCCGGCGAGGCGTTCTCGACGTTCTCGTTCCTCGGCGCGAGCGGCTGGACCTACAGCAAGGGCGTGCCCGCGTTCTACATCCTGTCGTACGGCTGCCTCGCGTTCGTGATCGGCTACTGGATGCTGCCGGCCGTCTGGCGTTACGCGAAGGAGCGCGGGCTCGTGTCGTTCGCCGACTACTTCGCGTCGAAGTACGACAGCCGCGCGATCGGCGTGCTGGTCTCGGTCGTCGCGGTGTTCGCGATGGTGTCGCTGCTGATGATCCAGTTGCGCGGGCTCGGCGTGATCGTGTCCGAGATGTCGTACGGGCTGATCCCGCAAGCGGCCGCGATCTGGATCGCCGCGACGCTGATGGCCGTGTACATGGTCGTGTCGGGCATCCACGGCTCCGCGAGCATCGCGATCTTCAAGGACGTGCTGATCCTCGCGATCGCGATTTTCCTCGGCCTGTATCTGCCGATGCATTACTACGGCGGCCTCGGCGAGATGTTCGCGAAGATCGACGCCGCGCATCCCGAACTGCTGCGCATGCCCGAGCACGGCTTCAACCTGAGCTGGTACAACTCGACGATCCTGCTCACGTCGCTCGGCTACTACCTGTATCCGCACGGCTTCACCGCGATCTACGTCGCGAAGGACGAGCGCGCGCTGCGCCGCAACGTGATCCTGATGCCGTTGTACCAGGTGCTGATCGCATTCCTGTTCCTCGTCGGCTTCGCTGCCGTGATGACCGTGCACGGGCTCGAAGGCGCGCAGACCGATCTCGCGCTGCTGCGCCTCGTGAAGCAGACCTTCCCCGCGTGGTTCGTCGGCGTCGTCGGCGGCACGGGCCTCCTGACCGCGCTGGTGCCGGGTTCGCTGATCATGCTGAACGCATCGACGACGATCGCGCGCAACATCTACCGCGAAGGTTTCGCACCGAACGCGACCGACCGCGAGGTGACGCGCGTCGCGCGGATCGCGCTGCCGATCTTCACGCTGGTGGTCGTCTACTTCGTGCTGCGCGGCGGTGCGACGTTCGTCACGCTCGCGATCTTCTCGTCGAGCCTGCTGACGCAGCTCGTGCCGATGCTCGCGTCGAGCTTCCTGAAGCGGCCGTTCGGCACGCGTGAAGGTGCGTTCGCGGGCATCGCAGCCGGTGCGATCGTGATCGCGATGACGAACTACTATGGCGTGACGCTCGCGTCGCTGTTCCCCGGCGCGTCGAACACGCTGACGTCGATCAACCCCGGGCTCGTCGCGCTCGCGGTGAATGCGGTGGTGTTCATCGTGATCAGCGCGGTGCAACGCAAGCTGAAGGCGCGTATTGCCGCGCCGGTCGGTTCGGCGTGACCGATTTTCATGCCGCTGGATGGCAACAAGATCAATCGAACGACAACAGGACACTGTGCGATGACTACCGAGGACAAGCGAGACGACAACCGCGAAGCGATCGACACGCTGATCGCGAATGGCTGCGTCATTACGATGGACCCGCAGCGGCGCGTGATCGAGAACGGCGCGGTCGCGGTGAACCGCGATCGCATCGTCGCCGTGGGCAGCACCGATGAATTGCAGGCGCGCTACCGCGCCGCGCGCACGATCGACGCGCGCCGCAAGGCCGTGCTGCCGGGCCTGATCGATGCGCATGCGCACGCGGGTCACGCGATGCTGCGCACGATCGGCGGCGCGGACGGCGATGCTTGGTCGGCCGCGGCCGAAACCATCTACACGCGCGCGTCCGACGAGGCGTTCTGGGAAACCGAATCCCATCTCGCGGCGCTCGAACGGCTGAAGGCCGGCGTGACGACGGGCGTGTCGCTGCTCGGCGGCGGCAATTCGATCATGCGCGTCGACGATCCGGTCTATGCGCGTCGCCATTGCGACGCGGTCGTGCGCACCGGCACGCGCTCGATCGTGGCGGTCGGCCCGTCGCGTCCGCCCGCGCCGCGTGCCTATACGCGCCACACGCCGGACGGCAGCGATACGCGCGACATCGATTTCGACACGATGTATGAAGTGTGCGAGCGCATCATCGACGAATGCCACGGCGATGCCGATGGCCGGATCCGCATCGCGCTCACGCTCCCTGTGTACGGGCCTGAGCACGACTCCGAACTCGCACGGTACGAGCGCGATTTCCGCGACCAGGCCGCACGTTACGGCGCGCTGGCGCGCGAGCGCGGGCTGACGTTCACGCAGGACGGCCACCGCGCGGGCACGCTCGCGTTCGCGCATCGCGAGCTCGGCTTGCTCGGCCCGACGTCGTTCATGTCGCACAGCATCGACCTGACCGACGACGACATCGCGGCATGCGTCGAGACGGGCACCGCGATCGTCCACAACCCGAGCGCGATCATGTCGATCATCGGGCGCTGCCCGGTGCCCGAGCTGATCGATGCGGGCGTGACGGTGGCGATCGCGTCGGACGGTGCGGCACCCGATCGCGGCTACGACATGTTCCGCCACATGTGGCAGTGCATGCATTACCACCGCCGGCATTTCCGCGACCCGGACGTGCTGCCGCACGGCAAGGTACTGGAGATGGTGACGATCGACGCGGCGAAGGCACTGTCGGTCGATCACGAGGTCGGTTCGCTCGAAGCCGGCAAGCTCGCCGACATCATCCTCGTCGACCTGTTCCGGCCGCACATGATGCCGATGAACATGCCGGTGTATCGCGTGACGTGCTTCGCGAACGCGGCTGACGTGTGCATGACGATGGTCGGCGGAAGGGTGCTGATGGAGGATCGGCGCGTGTTGTCGGTCGACGAGAACGCGGTTCTCGAACGGGTGAACGAAGTCGCGGAGATCACGATCGAGCGCAGCGGGTTGCGTCATTTGCTCGACGAGCCGAAGACGCTGTGGGGGCGTAGCCGCTATTGATTAACAAAAGTTGACGCGACGGGCAGAACTCTTTTCGGTGTTGTGGCGACTAAGGAATCGCCATATTGATAGGAGTGGATATATGAACTTGAGGATTCCTCTCGCCGCTGCCGCGCTGATCCTTGTCCAGGCCGCATGGGCCGCGGGCCCCGCGCCCACGAAAACATGGACGATGAGTGCAATCCCCGGCGATCGCGCGGCGAGCGACGCGTTCACCGCAATGAAGAAAGGTCACGCAGTGCCGGCATGGGTGACGAACGGCACCGAATCTCCGGGAACCACCGTCGTGTTCGGCGGGCACGACGTCTACGTGATGACTGCCTGCAAGCCGCACAACTGCGGGTCGGAGCGCATCGCGGTGCTGTACGATCCGCAGAAGAAGGTGATGTACGGCGTGCTGTCCGTCGCGGGTCCGAAGGAGGGCGCCGAGAAGCTGACTTGGCTCAATATCGGCGGCGGGAGCGAATCGATCGACGGACGGACGATTCTGTATGCGGCACTGACGGGCAGCCTCGAGAACCACCCCGACGCGTTCAATTACAAGTGACGCCGGCCGATTGACGGCCTGTCACGCATCAATCGCCATCGTTGCGCGACCGGGCTGGCCGAAGCGAAGCAGGGGCATCGCGCAATCGTGCGCGGCGCCCCTTTTCTTTTGCCGGCGGGGCTCGGTCGTCATGCAGTGGCGAAGGTCAACGACGGTAGATGAATTCCAGGTCGGTCGCTTCACCGACCTTGAAATCGTAAGTGCCGACGCGCTTGAACCCGGCTTTCTCGTAGAAGGCGATGGCCTTCGCGTTGCCGGACCACACGCCAAGCCATACCGGGCCGGGGCGTTCCGTTGCCAGATAGTCCAGTGCGGAATCGAACAACGCGCGCCCGGCGCCGGTCCCTTGCGTACCGCGCCGAAGGTAGATCTGATGTATCTCCCCCGAACCGTCGGCAACCTCCGGGTGCGGAAGCTTGCACGGCCCCGCGTGTGCATACCCCACCAGCTGGCCGTTGTCGCTTTCGGCGACCCACGTGCGGCACAGGGGATCGTTGAGCTGGCCCGTGACCGCTTCTACCGAGTAGGTTTGGGTCTCGTACGCGGCCAGATCGTGCGGCGGGTAGTCGATATTGAATCCGTCATGCAGAAAGGTTTCGCGAAACGTGTCGCGCTTCAGTTCGGCAAGCGGGACGGCATCGGACGGTGTTGCAACGCGGATCAACATGAAGAATGGCTCGGTTCGTGGGTCGGGCGGACAGTTTATCCCGGGTGACGAGAGGTTTGCGATCGTCTGGTTGCACTGCGTGCGCGGCGTGCGAAGGGCTTTTGCGCTCGACCTTGATTATCCGCACGGCATTCTTGCCGATGCCGGTGGTTGACCGCCGACGGACATGCTAGGATTTCCGTCAAACAACTTCGGAGACTGCCATGCCGTTCATCTGCGAAAACGTTGCATGCCGCGCCGTGCTGGCTCGCGGGCAGGTCAGGCCCCATCAAGAGGACGCGGGGTGGTGCTTCTACTGCCCGGACTGCAAAACCAGGAATGAGTTGATGTATGTCGACGTGGCCGGTGGCGCCGTCGAACTGGTTCAGCCGGAGCGGGCCAGCCCTCCGCACAAGGTGGTTGCAACGGCCCGGCCGTTGCAGGACGGCAAATACGCCGCGCAGTTGAGCGTTCAGCGGGCGCTCGCCGTCAGGGGAACGTATGCGGCCGAAGAACACTGGGATGAGCTCGGTGTGTTCGGCGACGCGCAGGAAGCCGTCGCGCACGCGAAGTCTTTCGCAACCGACCTGTTGCAGCGAGCGGCTTAGTCGATATCGTTCGGTCAACGAAGCAGAGGCGTCGCGCACTCATGCGTGACGCCCCTTCGCATTTTCCGTTCTCGCCCGTCAGTTGTAGATGTCGAACGAGAAATACTTCTTCGCGATCCGCTGGTAAGTCCCGTCCTGGATCAGGCTCGCAAGTGCCTGGTTGATCTGCGTGCGCAGCGCGTCGTCATCCTTGCGCACCCCGATCGCGGAACCCACACCGAGCGTCTTCGGGTCATGCAGCGGCGGCCCCGCGAATTCGAAGTTCGCCCCCTTCGCGGTTTTCAGGAAACCGAGATCGGCCTGCACCGACGATTGCAGCGACGCATCGAGCCGCCCCGACAGAAGATCCTGGTAGACGAGATCCTGCGTCTGGTACGTGCGGACGACCACGCCCTTCGGCTCCCAGTACGTGCGCGCATAGGTCTCCTGCGTCGAACCCTGCTCGACGCCGACGCTCTTGCCCTGCAGCGATTCGGGTGTCGGCTGCAGGTTCGAGCCGCGCCGCGCGACGAGCCGGGGCGGCACGTTGTTGATCTTGTCCGTGAACGCGATCTGCGCGAGGCGCTTTTCGGTCACGCTCATCGACGACAGCACGCCGTCGAACTTGCGCGCCTTCAGCGCCGGGATCATCCCGTCGAACGCGTTCTCGACCCACACGCAGCGTACCTTCATCCGTTCGCAGATCGCATTGCCGAGATCGATGTCGAAGCCGACGAGCTTGCCGTCGGGCGCGAGCGATTCGAACGGCGCATAGCTGGGGTCGACGCCGAGGCGCAGGGCCGCCGGGTCTTTCGCGGCGGCGGCGCCGGCCGTCAGCGCGAGCGCCACGGCCAGAACGAGCTTTTTCATGACTGTCTCCAATACCGATTGATGTTGTTTGTTGTGAAGCGAACCAGCGGCCGATGGGCGTGACTGCCCGCGCCCGGCCATGCGCGGGCGGCTGGACGATCGCCGGAAGCGTTCGTCCGGATTCGAAGGGGGTTATCGAGCGGCGCCGGTGATGCGCACCATGCTGTGCCGGTAGCCGGCGGGCGCGAACACGGCGTTCAGCGCGGCCATCGCGGCGATCACGCCGAGATGCATCCACCACGCGATCGCGAACCCGCCGCCCGCGTCGCGCAGCCAGCCGATCAGCCAGGGGCTTGCCGCGACGGTCAGGAAGCCGATGCCCTGCACGAACGCGGCGAGCGCGCCGGCGAGCCGCGCGTCGGGCAGGTGGTCGAGCGTGACGATCAGGCTCATCGAGAAGAAGCCGCCGAGCCCGAGGCCGACGCTCGCGACCCAGAGCCACGGCGTGAACGCGGGCAGCATCGCGAACCCGGCGAAGCCGGCCGCCTGTAGCGCGAGCGTGAGCCACAGCACGGCGCGGCGGTCGGGCGAACGTTTCGCGAGCATCGGCATCGCGAGCGCGCCGGTCGCCTGGAACAGCGCCATCCACGCGAGCAGGTTGCCGCTCGCTTGCGGACTCATGCCGATGCTGCGGTAGAACGCGGGCAGCCACGCGACGAGGCTGGCGTAGCCGCTGTTGCTGAGCCCGAAGAACAGTGCGAGCTGCCACGCGCGCGGAAGGCGGGCGAACGCGGTGATCGGGGCCGATACGGCCGTCGCGTGCACGGCGTCGCGCGGCGCCTTCGCGCGCCACAGCGCGAGCGTGACGAGCGCGGGCACCGCCCACACGGCGAGCGCGAGATGCCAGCCGCCGAAGGCG
>NZ_JAAGPO010000241.1:0-13722 GCF_017104825.1 Burkholderia sp. Ac-20345
CAGAAGCCGGCCGCACCGCGTCCGGCTGCCGTGCAGGTGCCGACGCCGCGCGCCGCGGCCCGTGCGCCGCAGGCAGCCGATTCGCGCCAGGCCTCACCGCCGTGGGAGGACATCCCGCCGGACGACTACGTCCCGCTCAGCGCCGACGAGATGTTCGGCGGCCCGCCCGACGATGGCTTCGTGCCGGTGTTCGACAGCGGCCCCGACGATGTGCGCGTGACGCCGAGGCCGGCGGATACCCGTCCGTCCGCACCGGTCGACACGCGTCCGTTGCCGCCCGCGATCGCACTCGATCCGGTCGGCTTCGACGGCGAATGGCCGGCGCTGGCCGCGCGGCTGCCGCTCAAGGGTGTCGCGTACCAGCTCGCGTTCAACAGCGAACTGACGGCCGTCGATGCGACGACGTTGAAACTTTCCGTGCCGGTGCCGCAATATGCGGACGCCGCACAGGTGGCGAAGCTGAAGGCCGCGCTGGCCGATGCGCTCGGCAAGCCGGTCGAGGTGGCCGTCGAAGTCGGGCCCGCACGGCGTACCGCGGCGGCGCTCGACGCGGCCGCGCGCGCGGCACGCCAGCGCGAGGCCGAGCAGGAGATTCACGGCGATCCGTTCGTCCAGCAGCTCGTGCGCGACTTCGGTGCGCGCATCGTCGAGGGTTCGGTGCGTCCGCTCGCCGATGCGGCGCCGGACGGCCCGCCGCCGACGCTGCATTGAACTGACCGCCCCGCGACAGGCACAATCACGCCCACACATTGGCCGGCACGCGCCGCGTGCCGGTTTTCACACGATCAAGAAGGAGTATTCCCATGTTGAAAGGCAACCTCGCCGGACTGATGAAGCAAGCGCAGCAAATGCAGGAAAACATGAAGAAGATGCAGGAGCAGCTTGCGCTCATCGAAGTCGAAGGGCAGTCGGGTGCCGGCCTCGTCAAGGTGACGATGACGTGCCGCAACGAAGTGCGTCGCGTGTCGATCGACCCGAGCCTGCTCGCGGACGACAAGGACATGCTCGAGGATCTCGTCGCGGCTGCGTTCAACGACGCCGTGCGCAAGGCCGAAGCGACGTCGCAAGAAAAGATGAGCGGCATGACGTCGGGCCTGCCGCTGCCCCCGGGCTTCAAGCTGCCGTTCTGAGCGCAGCGTCCGTGCCACTTTTTGCCGCCGTATGAAACAGCCGTCCGCCCTGTCCGCTCTCGTCGAAGCGTTGCGCGTGCTGCCCGGCGTCGGGCCGAAATCCGCGCAGCGCATGGCGGTCCACCTGATGCAGCACGACCGCGAGGGCGCGGAGCGGCTCGGCCGGTCGCTGCTGTTCGCGACCGAGCACCTGCAGCACTGCGAGAAGTGCAACACGTTCACCGAAGCGCAGATCTGCGAGGTCTGCAGCGACGAAGAGCGTGATCCGACGCTGCTGTGCGTCGTCGAGACGCCTGCCGACCAGATCATGCTCGAGCAGACGATGACTTACCGCGGGCTGTATTTCGTGTTGATGGGGCGGCTGAGTCCGCTCGACGGGATCGGCCCGAAGGAAATTCATTTCGACCGCCTCGTGCGACGCGCGTCCGACGGCGTCGTCAAGGAAGTCGTGCTCGCGACCAACTTCACCAACGAAGGCGAAGCCACCGCGCACTACCTCGGCCAGACGCTGAAGGCGCGGGGGCTCGCGGTCACGCGCCTCGCGCGCGGCGTGCCGGTGGGCGGCGAGCTCGAATACGTCGACGCGGGCACTATCGCCCGCGCGATGCTCGACCGCCGCACGATGTAAGCCGGGCGCCGCCGGTCGGCGGCGCCGTTCCTCATGCCAGGGAGACACATGAGCACCAGCCAGGGCCCGCTCGCGGGCGTCAAAGTGCTCGAATTCGGAACGCTGATCGCGGGGCCGTTCGCGTCGCGGCTGTTCGCCGAATTCGGCGCGGAAGTGATCAAGATCGAGGATCCGAACGGCGGCGACCCGCTGCGCAAGTGGCGCAAGCTCCATCCCGAGCAGGGCGGCACATCGCTGTGGTGGTCCGTCCAGGCGCGCAACAAGAAATCGGTCACGCTCAACCTGAAGGCCGACGCCGGCAAGGCGATCGCGCGGCAACTCGCGCGCGAGGCCGACATCGTGATCGAGAACTTCCGCCCGGGCCTGCTCGAAAAGCTCGGGCTCGGCTACGACGTGCTGTCGGCCGACAATCCCGGCCTCGTGATGGTGCGCCTGTCCGGCTACGGGCAGACGGGCCCGTACCGCGACCGTCCCGGCTTCGGCGCGATCGCCGAATCGATGGGCGGGTTGCGTCACATTACCGGCTATCCCGAGTTGCCGCCGCCGCGTATCGGCATCTCGATCGGCGATTCGATCGCTGCGCTGCACGGCGTGATCGGCGCCCTGATGGCACTGCATCACCGCAAGGTCAACGGCGGTGCGGGGCAGGTGGTCGACGTTGCACTGTATGAAGCCGTCTTCAACATGATGGAAAGCGTGGTGCCCGAATACGGCGTGTACGGGATGGTGCGCGAGCGCACCGGCGCGTCGCTGCCGGGCATCGTGCCGTCGAATACGTATGCGTGCCGCGACGGCAGCATCGTGATCGGCGGCAACAGCGATCCCATCTTCAAGCGGCTGATGAAGGCGATCGAGCGCGACGACCTCGCCGACGATCCCGCGCTCGCGCAAAACGACGGGCGCGTGCCGCGCACGCAGGAGATCGACGACGCGATTGCCGCGTGGCTCGCGCCGCGCACGATCGATGAAGCGCTCGTCGTGCTCAACGCGGCCGACGTGCCGGCCGGGCGCATCTACAGCGCCGCCGACATGTTCACCGATCCGCAGTTCGTCGCGCGGCAGATGATCCAGCGTTTCAAGCTGGCCGACGGCACCGACATTCCGCTGCCGAACATCACGCCGAAGCTGTCGGACACGCCGGGCGAAACGCGCTGGCTCGGGCCTGAGCTCGGCGAGCATACGGACGAGGTGCTGCGCGGCCTCGGCTACGACGCGCAGGCGATTGCCGCACTGCGCGACGCGGGCGCGATTTGAGCAACCTCGGGCCTGTCGCTTCGCGCCAGGCTCCCGGAACGGAGCATGCCCCAAGGGGGGCGCCGTCGGCGGGGAAAACCCGGGGCCGCCCGGCCTTTTCCTGAGCATGCTCAACGCCGCCGCGCAACGCGGCGGTGCAGCGTGTACGGGTGTCCGCAACCGTCCATCCGCAGTCGCCGGACTGTCGCTCTCGCGCCATCTTTCCTCGGTTACAATCGCCGGATGCGAATCCTACTCAGCAACGACGACGGCTATCTCGCCCCCGGTCTCGCCGCGCTCAGCGACGCGCTGCAGCCGCTGGCCGAGCTCACGGTGATCGCGCCCGAGCAGAACTGCAGCGGCGCGTCGAATTCCCTCACGTTGTCGCGGCCGCTGTCGGTGCAGCGCGCGGCGAGTACGGGTTTCTTCTATGTGAACGGCACGCCGACCGATTCGGTGCACGTCGCGTTGACGGGGATGGCCGACGCCAGGCCGGATCTCGTCGTTTCCGGGATCAACAACGGCCAGAACATGGGCGAAGACACGCTCTATTCGGGGACAGTTGCGGCCGCCACCGAAGGCATCATGTTCGGCGTGCCGGCCATTGCGTTTTCGCTGGCCGACAAGGGCTGGGCCCATCTGGCCGACGCCGCGCGCGTCGCCGCGGAAATCGTCGAGCACTACCTCGCGCATCCGCTGCCGGGCCAGCCGCTGCTGAACGTCAATATTCCGAACCTCCCTTACGGCGAACTGAAAGGCTGGAAGGTCACGCGCCTCGGCAAGCGTCATCCGTCGCAGCCGGTGATTCGCCAGACCGACCCGCGCGGTGAACCGATCTACTGGATCGGCGCGGCGGGCGACGCGCTGGACGCCAGCGAGGGCACCGATTTTCACGCGGTGGCAAACGGTTTCGTGTCGATCACGCCGCTGCAGCTGGACCTCACGCATACGCAGATGCTGCCCGCGACGCGCGAATGGGCGCGCGCCGGAGGGCGGGCTTCATGAGCGGCGAGCGCGCGAAGCGGTTCCCGCTCGCGCTCGAAGATCTCAAGCGAGCGCCACGCAAGTCGGAAGGTCGGGCCGGCGAACGCCATGCGGCGGTCGCGGTATCGAAGGCCGCCGACAAGCCCGCGGCCGGGCTGAAGCCGGTTGCGGTGAAGCCTGCCGCGGCGCGAACGGTGTTGCCCGGTTCCGCCGCCGCGAAGCCCGCGACCGCACCGAAGCCGACCGCGCTGAAGCCCGCATTGCCGAAGCCGGCTGCGCCGAGCGTCGCGCCGGCCGGCGCGTTCGCGCTCACGTCGGAACGTGTGCGCGAACGGATGGTCGAACGGCTGCGCGCGAACGGCGTGACCGACGCGCGCGTGCTGGAAGCGATGGCCGCGGTGCCGCGTCACATGTTCGTGGATCCGGGGCTTGCGACGCAGGCCTACGAGGATTCCGCGTTGCCGATCGGCCACCAGCAGACCATTTCAAAGCCGTCGGTCGTCGCGCGCATGATCGAGCTCGCGATGGCCGGCCGCACGCTCGAGCGCGTGCTCGAGATCGGCACGGGCTGCGGCTATCAGGCCGCCGTGCTGAGCCACGTGGCACGCGACGTGTATTCGATTGAACGCATCAAGCCGCTCTACGAGCGCGCGAAGCTGAACCTGCGGCCGCTGCGCGTGCCGAACATCCGTCTGCACTACGGCGACGGGCGTGTCGGCCTGCCGTCCGCGGCCCCGTTCGACGCGATCGTGATCGCGGCGGCGGGGCTCGACGTGCCGCAGGCGCTGCTCGAGCAGCTCGCGATCGGCGGGCGGCTCGTCGCGCCGGTCGGCGCGCAGAGCGGGCAGCACCAGGTGCTGACGCTCGTCGAGCGCGTCGCGCACGCGCAATGGCGAGAGTCACGGCTTGATCGCGTTTTCTTTGTCCCTTTAAAATCCGGAGTAATTTGAAACCGATGAGTATGTTGCGCGCGATGCAAAACAACCGTTCCAGGGAACCGCTCACGCTCGCCCAGCGCGCGATCTGCGTAGCTGCGTTCTCCACGCTACTGGCCGCCTGTGCGACGCGGCTCGACAACGCGCCCGTCGTCGATCGCTCCGGTTCGCTCGGCACGACCGGCACCGCGCAGCCCGCGGCGCCGCTCCCTCCGGCACCACCGGGTTACTACCGGGTAAAGCCGGGCGACACGCTGTACCGGATCGCACTCGAAAACGGGCAGAACTATCGCGACATCGCCGCGTGGAACAACCTGGCAAACCCGAATCAGATTGAAGTCGACCAGCTGCTGCGCGTTTCGCCGCAGGCCGGTGCCGCCGTTGCGGGCACGCAGGTCGCCGCGCCGATCGCGGGTGCTGCCGTTGCTACCGCGCCGCTCAGCAGTGGCCCGGCAACGCCGGCCGCCGGTACGTCGTCGGTTACGACGCCGCCTGCGGCGGCAGCCGCATCGAGCGATACGGCAGCCGCGCCGAGCGGCCCCGTGACGTTCGCGTGGCCCGCGCGCGGTCCCGTGCTGAACGGTTTCGACGACGCGAAGAACAAGGGCGTCAATATCGGCGGCACGGCCGGCGAGACCGTGAAGGCGGCGGCCGACGGCCGCGTCGTCTACTCCGGCAATGGTCTGCGCGGCTACGGCAACCTCATTATCATCAAGCACGATGCAACTTACCTCACGGCGTATGCACACAATCGCGCTTTGATGGTAAAAGAGGGGGACGCGGTAACGAAGGGGCAGAAGATCGCCGAGATGGGGAACAGCGATTCCGACCGCGTGATGCTGCATTTCGAGGTTCGCCGGCAGGGTAAACCTGTCGATCCGCTGAAGTATTTGCCGCCTCAATAACCGAGACGACCATGCCGAAATCGAAGCGCCACGAGCCGCAAGCCGAGTCTGAGAAGATCAGTCGTGCCACGCAAGCGTCGGTGGGGCGAGCTGGTGCTTCGACGGATGACGAAGACGACGTCGCGGACAACGAGCGTGACCTTGAGGCACGCGACGCCGACGCGGACGGTGGCGACGGCGAGCGCGAAGGCCGCTCGGAGGCGGCGCCCGACGTCGACGATTTCCGCTCGATGCTGCAGGCCGAGCTCACGGCCGACACGATCCAGCATTACCTGAACCGCATCAGCGTGAAGCCGCTGCTCACCGTCGAGGAGGAGCAGCGTTATTCGCGTCTGGCCAAGGCCGGCGAATTCGAGGCGCGGCAGGTGATGATCGAGCGCAACCTGCGCCTCGTCGTCAGCATCGCGAAGGGGTATCTGAACCGTGGCGTGCCGCTGCTCGACCTGATCGAGGAAGGCAACCTCGGCCTGATGCACGCAATCGAAAAATTCGACCCGACGCGCGGCTTTCGTTTCTCGACCTATGCGACGTGGTGGATCCGGCAGAGCATCGAGCGGGCAATCATGAACCAGGCCCGCACGGTGCGCCTGCCCGTGCACGTGATCCGCGAACTGAACCAGGTGCTGCGCGCGAAGCGCCACCTCGAAAAGAATTCGATGTCGACGGGCGAGGCGGCCGAGCGCCGCGAAGCCAGCATCGACGACATCGCCTATCTCACCGGCAAGACCGCCGAGGAAGTCACCGACATCCTCGCGCTCAACGAGCACACGGCGTCGCTCGACGCGCCGCTCGACCTCGATCCCGCGAGCAGCCTGCTCGACCTGCTGCCCGACGACCAGAGCCAGTCACCCGACGCCGAGGTGCAGCACCGCGAGCTCGAGACGCTGACGCGCGCATGGCTGTCACGGCTGTCCGACAAGCACCGGCACGTGATCGAGCGCCGCTTCGGCCTGAACCACATCGAACCGGCGACGCTCGAGGAGCTGGCCGACGAGATGGGGCTCACGCGCGAGCGCGTGCGCCAGATCCAGCAGGAAGCGCTGGTGCGCCTCAAGCGGTTTTTCGCCTCCAACGGCGTGCGCAAGGACGCCGTTCTGTAACTGATGACTCCGATTCTTGTTTTTGACATCGAGACGATCCCCGATGTCGACGGCATTCGCCGTCTGGAAGACCTGCCCGCGACGCTCGACGATGCCGCGGTGGCCGAACATGCGTTCGCCGCCCGCCGCGAGAAGACGGGTAGCGATTTCCTGCCGCACCACCTGCAGCGCATCGCGGCGATCTCGTGCGTGTTCCGCGACAACAACGGTTTTCGCGTGCGCTCGCTCGGTACGCCGCAGGACAACGAAGCGACGCTGATCCAGTCGTTCTATCGCGTGATCGAGAAATACACGCCGCAGCTCGTGTCGTGGAACGGCGGCGGCTTCGATCTGCCGGTGCTCCATTACCGCGCGCTCGTGCACGGCATTCCCGCGTCTCGCTACTGGGATCTCGGCGAGGACGACCGCGATTTCAAGTGGAACAACTACATTTCGCGCTACCACTCGCGGCATACCGACCTCATGGATGTGCTCGCGATGTATCAGGCGCGCGCGAACGCGCCGCTCGACGCGCTCGCGAAGATGTGCGGCTTTCCGGGCAAGCTCGGGATGGACGGCAGCCAGGTGTGGCCGGCGTTCCAGGCCGGGCAGATCGAGGAAATCCGCAACTATTGCGAAACCGACGTCGTCAATACCTACCTGCTGTATTGCCGGTTCCAGTTGATGCGCGGCGGCCTGACGCCGAGCGAGTATGCGGACGAGATCCTGCTCGTGAAGAACTCGCTTGCGCAGGAGCCTGCGTCGCACTGGGCCGAATACCTGGCCGGCTTCGACGCGTAACGCGGGCCGGTTGCGCCGCGGCAGGTGCAATCAGGAGAGTTCGAGCAGCACCGGTTGGTGATCCGACGCGCGCACGTCGCCGTCGATGTCGCAGCGCACGATGCGCGGCAGCAGCGTATCGGTTACGAACACGAAGTCGCACGCGAGCGGCCCCTCCGACCATTGCACCGTATCGTAGACGCCCGCCGTCGGCGGTGGCGTGCGGCCTGGGTGCCGAGCGACCCATGCGTCGACGAAGCGCGGCGCGTCTGCGACCGGCTCCAGGAATCGGCAATAGGCCTCGCTGCCGAACGCGCTGTTGAAATCCCCGCAGACGATCGCATCGCACGGCTGGCCGGTCGCGCTGAACGGTCCCTCGGCGGTTTCGGCGGGCGCGGGTTGTGCCGCGTGTGCGCAGGCCTCGCGGTGCCGGTCACGCAGTGCGTCGACCTGAGCGAGCCGCTGGCGCGCCGAATAATATTCCAGATGCGTGGTGACCACCCGCAGTGGCCCGAAGGGCGCCTGCAACTCGACGTCCAGCGCGACGCGCGGCATCGACGGCGCGCCGGCGTCGGCCGGCCACGGCAGCAACTGGCGGAGCACGCGCCGGACCGGTAGCCGGGTCGCGATCGCGTTGCCGAACTGGCGGCGCGGTGCGCCCGGTTCGATGGCCGGCAGGTCGGCGCCGATCGCTTCGACGATCGTATAGTCGGGCAGCAGCGCCGCGAGTTCGGCGAACTGGTCGGCGCCGGGCCGGCCGGGCAGTGCACCGAAGCCGCGCGTGACCTCCTGCAGGCACAGCACGTCGAAGTCGCCGAGCGCGCGGATCGCCGCGACCGTGCGCGAAAGATCGACGACGCCGTCCGCGTCCCGACCCCATTGGATGTTCCAGTCGATCAGTCGCATGGTCAAATCTCCTGCCGGGCCAATTTCGGGCCGAGGACAGCTTCCGATCGGCTCGTCGGCCCACGCCCGGCCGTGGCGCTCCCGGGCCGCCTGCCTGGCCGTTCCGGTGCGATGCCGGACGGTCTATGCTCAAGTATCGACGCTTGCGTCATGCAAAGCGGGCGATGCGGGCCTTCGTCGTCTACAATCTCGCCTTCTTCAACGTTTGTCAGGAAAAGCTGGTGTCCGAAGCCGTCCCCACTTCTGCGCGCAAATCTAGAAATGCGCCCGTCGCGCCCGGAATCGCCCCGGTTCTCGAGATCGAATCGCTCGACATGGAAGCGCGCGGTGTCGGCCGCACGATCACCGAGGACGGCGAGCCGGGCAAGGTCATCTTCGTCGAGGGTGCGCTGCCGGGCGAACGCGTGACCTATTCGAGCTTCCGCCGCAAGCCGAGCTACGAGCAGGCGACGGTTGTCGACATTCTGCGCCCGAGCGTGATGCGCACGAAGCCGAAATGCGCGTTCTTCGGCACCTGCGGCGGCTGTTCGATGCAGCATCTCGACATGCGCGCACAGGTGGCGGTCAAGCAGCGCGTGCTCGAAGACAACCTGTGGCACCTGGCGAAGCTGCGCGCGGAAACGATGTTCGCGCCGATCCACGGCCCGTCGTGGGGCTATCGCTACCGCGCACGCCTGACCGTGCGCAACGTCGCGAAGAAGGGCGGCGTGCTGGTCGGGTTCCACGAGAAGAAGAGCAGCTACGTTGCCGACATGACGAGCTGCGAAGTGCTGCCGCCGCACGTGTCGGCGATGCTCGTGCCGCTGCGCCGGCTCGTCGAGGGGCTGTCGATCCGCGATCGGATGCCGCAGATCGAGCTCGCGGTCGGCTCGGAAGTCACGGCGCTCGTGCTGCGCGTGCTGGAGCCGATCAACGCGGACGACGAAGCGTTGCTGCGCGCGTTCGCGGACGAGCACAAGGTGCAGTTCTGGCTGCAGCCGAAGGGCCCCGATACGGTGACGCCGTTCTATCCGCTCGACGTGTCGCTCGACTACACGCTGCCGGAATTCGGCATCCGCATGCCGTTCAAGCCGACCGACTTCACGCAGGTCAACCATCAGATCAACCGCGTGCTGGTGGGCCGCGCGCTGCGCCTGCTCGCGCCGTCGCGCGACGACCGCGTGCTCGATCTGTTCTGCGGGATCGGCAACTTCACGCTGCCGCTTGCGCGGCTGTCGCGCGAGGTGATGGGCATCGAGGGCAGCGACACGCTGACGACGCGCGCGCTGGCGAACGCGCGCGAGAACGGTGTCGACGGCCACACGACGTTCGCGTGCCGGAACCTGTTCGAAGTGACGGGCGACGACATCCGTGCGCTCGGTGCATTCGACAAGTTCCTGGTCGACCCGCCGCGCGAAGGCGCGCTCGCGGTGTCGAAGGCGCTGGCCGAGATCGCGCAGAGCGGCGAAGGCCCGCTGCCGAAGCGCATCGTCTACGTGTCGTGCAACCCGTCGACGCTGGCGCGCGACGCGGGCCTGCTCGTGCACGAGGCCGGCTACCGCCTGAAGGGCGCCGGTGTCGTGAACATGTTCCCGAATACGTCGCACGTCGAATCGATCGCGCTGTTCGAGCGCGACTGAGCCAGGCGGCGGACGTAAAAAAACCGGCCCGCGGGCCGGTTTTTTCATGATGCGTGGTGAACGTCAGTTGCGGTTGCCGCCGAAGATGCCGAGCAGCGCGAGCAGGTTCGTGAACACGTTGTACAGGTCGAGGTAGATCGCGAGCGTTGCCGAGATGTAGTTCGTCTCGCCGCCGTTCACGACGCGCTGGACGTCGAACAGCATGTAGGCGGAGAAGATCGCGATCGCGAGGACCGACACGGTGAGCATCAGCGCCGGGAGTTGCAGGAAGATGTTCGCGACCGATGCGAGCAGGATCACGATCACGCCCATGAACAGCCACTTGCCGAGCCCCGAGAAGTCGCGCTTGCTGACGGTGGCGATCGTCGCCATCGCGGCGAAGATGATGCCGGTGCCGCCGAACGCGAGCATGATCAGCGACGGGCCGTTCGAGAAGCCGAGGATGAAGCTCAGCAGCCGCGACAGCATCAGGCCCATGAAGAACGTGAAGCCGAGCAGCACGAACACGCCGGCCGCGCTGTTTTTCGTCCGCTCGATCGCGAACATGAAGCCGAACGCGATCGCGAAGAACGCGAGCAGGCTCATCATCGGGCTCGTGGCCGCGAACAGCGAGAAGCCCGTCGCGACGCCGACCCAGGCGCCCAGCACGGTCGGCACCATCGACAGCGCGAGCAGCCAGTACGTGTTCCGCAGCACGCGGTTGCGAACTTCGGCGGTGCTGACGGAACCGCCGCGGCCGAAATTGTACGGATAGTCGTTCATGGTTTCTCCTAACATTGAACGCATGTGCGTCCGGGGCCGGTTCGGCGCGCGCGGTGTGCGGCGCAGCAAACCGGAGCAGCTATGGCTAAGATACGTTCCGTGCCGGGAGGTTTCAATGGCCCGGCGGCACAAAACATTTGGATTCTGAACCTTTCATGCGTGTAAGGGTTCAATCGCAATGATACACGGGATCGTGCTACAATAGCGGATTCATTTGAACCTGTAACTTCTTAATTTTTTGGAGTTTTTATGGCAATCGAGCGCACCCTGTCGATCATCAAGCCGGATGCGGTGGCAAAGAACGTGATCGGCCAGATCTACAGCCGTTTCGAAGGCGCCGGCCTGAAGATCGTCGCATCGCGCATGGCACACCTGTCGCGTGCTGACGCAGAGAAGTTCTACGCGGTTCACGCAGCGCGTCCGTTCTTCAAGGACCTCGTCGATTTCATGATCTCGGGCCCGGTGATGATCCAGGTTCTGGAAGGTGAAGGCGCGATCCTGAAGAACCGCGACCTGATGGGCGCAACGGATCCGAAGAAGGCAGAACAGGGCACGATCCGCGCCGACTTCGCCGACAGCATCGACGCGAACGCCGTGCACGGCTCGGACGCTGCTGAAACGGCAGCGGTCGAAGTCGCGTTCTTCTTCCCGGAAATGAACGTTTACTCGCGCTAAGCCCTGGCTGGCAGCAAGTAGGCAGGATTCAGCGCACGCGGCAAGGCAGCACATCATGACGAGCGAAACTACCGTCAATCTTCTCGACTTCGATGCCGAGGGTCTTGTCGCGTACTGCGGCAGCCTCGGCGAGAAGCCGTTCCGCGCCAAGCAGTTGCAGCGCTGGATCCACCAGTACAACGCTGGCGACTTCGACGGCATGACCGATCTCGCGAAGTCCTTGAGAGAGAAACTCAAGGGCCGCGCGTCGATCGGCATGCCCGAGATCGCCAGCGATCACGTTTCCACCGACGGCACGCGCAAGTGGCTGATCGACGTCGGAAACGGCAATGCGGTCGAAACCGTATTCATCCCGGAAGAGACGCGCGGCACGCTGTGCGTGTCGTCGCAGGCCGGGTGTGCGGTCAACTGCCGCTTCTGTTCGACGGGCAAGCAGGGCTTTTCCCGCAACCTGTCGACAGCCGAAATCATCGGCCAGCTACGGATGGCCGAATTTGCACTGCGAGCGTCACTGGGCCGCGCGCCCGGCCCGAACGGCAAGGCCGAACGGGTCGTCACCAACGTCGTGATGATGGGCATGGGCGAGCCGCTGCTGAATTACAGCGCGGTCGTGCCGGCAATGCGGCTGATGCTCGACGACAACGCGTACGGCCTGTCGCGCCGCCGCGTCACGCTGTCGACGTCCGGCGTGGTGCCGATGATGGACCGCCTCGGTGCCGAGTTGCCGGTCGCGTTGGCCGTTTCGCTGCACGCGCCGAACGATGCGCTGCGCGACGAGCTGGTGCCGCTCAACAAGAAGTATCCGCTGCGCGAGCTGATGGCGGCTTGCCAGCGTTATCTGAAGGTCGCGCCGCGCGACTTCATTACTTTCGAATACTGCATGCTGGACGGCGTCAACGACACCGAAGCGCATGCACGCGAACTGCTGGCCGTCACGCGCGACGTGCCGTGCAAGTTCAATCTGATCCCGTTCAATCCGTTTCCGGAATCGGGCCTCATCCGCTCGAAGACGGAGCAGATCAAGCGTTTTGCACAGGTCCTCATCGACGCGGGTGTCGTCACGACCGTGCGCAAGACGCGCGGCGACGACATCGATGCCGCGTGCGGCCAGCTGGCCGGCGCAGTGAAGGACCGCACGCGCCTTGCGGAACGAACGGGCGCAGCAGGAAAAATCATCGAAGTTCGGGCGATTTGACAGGGACGCCTGGCCGGGGATGCCAGGACCTTCAGGCGGTACAACACGCGAATAGCGATCGGTCGCGGCGCCTCGGCGTCGCGCATGGTATGGACAGTTGCGGGTGCCGGCCGGCGGGAGCCGGCGGCGGCCGCCAGTGAAGAAGAATCGACGCGAGGACAAGGATGAGTGAGCCGCAGCCGTCTAACGGCGCAGAGACGAATGGCGCGAAGCCGGCACCGGCAGGGTTGGAATCGCTTGCGGCGGTCGGCAGCCGGCTGGCGCAGCTTCGGGAGACGAGGGGTTGGACCGTCGATGACGTGTCGGCGCGACTCAAGGTCGCACCGCAGAAGCTCAGGGCGCTCGAGGCTGGCGACATCAGCCATTTGCCCGGCGTGACGTTCGCGCTCGGTGTCGTGCGCAGCTACGCGAAGATGCTCGGCGTCGATCCGGAACCGTTCGCGCAGGCGTTGCGCCGTGAGCGCGGGGTGCCGGAAGTCGACCTGTCGATGCCCGCGTCGTCGGGGACGGATCTGCCGCGCGGCCGTGTGTCGATTCCGCTGGGCGGGTCGTCGCGGCATCACCCGTGGCTGTGGGGCACGGGCATCGTCGTCGTCGCGGTGGTGGCAGTACTGATGTGGCACACTGGCGGCGATTCGTCGAGCCTGCTCGCGCGCTTCAAGAGCGGCGACGCGGAGCATGCGTCGGCCGCGAGCGTGCCGGCGGCGGCATCCTCGTCGTCGGTCGAAGAGGCGGCCGCGAGCGGTGCGTCTGCCGTGGTTGCGAATGAGGTTCCGGCCCCGGCTGTTGCATCTGCAGCCCCGGCGCCGGCCGTGGCGTCGGCAGCGCCCGCGCCTGTGGCGCCGGTGGTGGCGGCTGCATCGCAGCCCGTCGTGGCAACGACGGCGGCAA
>NZ_JAAGPO010000242.1:0-13506 GCF_017104825.1 Burkholderia sp. Ac-20345
TACTCATGTGCCGCTGCTGCAGCGGCACATGAGTACGGGGCCGGCCGATCTCGCGCACATCGAGGCCGTGCATCGCGCGCTGGCCGACGCCGGCATCCCGCGCGCGGCGCTGCCGTCGGTGTGCGTCGGCTGGTATGCGAGCGTGATCGGGCTCGCCGCGGCCGAGGCCGGCGGCCTCACGCGCGCCGCGAACGACGTCGAGCTTGCGGAAATGGAAGCGCTGTCCGACGCCGCGCATCCGCTCGTCAAGGCGGCCGCCCCGCTCTACGCGCAGCTCGATCCGGCAGCCGTGCACGACACGATGCTCGACGTGCTGCTCGACGGCATCGCGAAGCAGGCGCCCGCGGCCTGACCCGCCCGCGGCTCACGGGCCGCCAACGAAAAAGGCGCCCCGAAGGGCGCCTTTTGCATGACGATTGCCGCGAACCGCGCTCAGTGCTGCTGCGCGATGCCGATCTTCAGCATGACCTGATCGACGATCTGTTCGGGCGTCAGCTCGATGCTGACCTCGATCGCTTCGTCCGCGCCCGGCTCCTCGAGCGTGTCGAGCTGGCTCTTCAGCAGCGACGGATCGAAGAAATGGCCGGTGCGGCTCTTCAGGCGCTCGTGCAACATCTCGAACGAACCCTTCAGGTACACGAACCGCACGTCGGTGTCGGTGCCGCGCAGCACGTCGCGGTACGACCGCTTCAGCGACGAGCACGTGAACACGGCCGTCTCACCGGCACGCTGCTTTTCCTCGATGGCCTCGCGGATCGTGCGCAGCCACGGCCAGCGGTCGTCGTCGGTCAGCGGAATGCCGTTGTGCATCTTTTCCTTGTTCGCCGCGCTGTGAAACGCGTCGCCATCGGTATAGCTGCACGACAGGCGTTCCGCCAGCATTTCGCCGATTAGCGACTTGCCCGCACCCGACACGCCCATTGCGATCAGAATCATTGCCTACCCCTTGTTACAGAACCACGCTCAGCAGCAGTGTAAAGCCGAGACCGAGCACCGAGATGATCGTTTCGAGCAACGACCAGGTCTTGAACGTCTGACCGACCGTCATCCCGAAGTATTCCTTGATCAGCCAGAAACCGCCGTCGTTCACGTGCGAGAAGATCAGCGAGCCCGAGCCCGTCGCGAGCACCAGCAGCTCCGGGCTGACCGCCGCGCCGGACGCCGCCGCGATCGGCGCGACGATGCCGCAGGCCGTCGTCATCGCGACCGTCGCCGAACCCGTCGCGAGACGCATCAGCGCCGCAACGAACCAGCCGAGCAGCAGCGGCGACAGGTGCGCGTGCTTCGCGGTCTCGACGATCTGCTGCGAGATCCCGCTGTCGCGCAGGACGCCGCCGAAGCCGCCGCCCGCGCCGACGATCAGCGTGATGCCGGCGATCGGTGCCAGGCACTCGCTGCAGAACTTCTGGATCTGGTCGCGGTTGAAGCCCTGCAGCTTGCCGAACGTGAAGAAGCTCACGAGCACGGCGATCAGCAGCGCGACGTCCGAGTTGCCGGCGAAGCGCAGCAGGTTGTTCGGCAGCGACTTCGGCGTGAACAGCAGGTCGGCCCAGCTGCCGACGAGCATCAGCACGACGGGCAGCAGGATCGTGAACAGCGTGATGCCGAAGCTCGGCAGTTCACGCTTGCGGCCGTCCGAGTGCGTATCGACGAACTGCGCGGCGAGCGGGTTGTTTTCCGGCAGCTTCACGAACTTCGAGATCGTCAGCGCGAACAGCGGGCCCGCGATGATCGCGGTCGGAACGCCGACGAGCAGGCCGAAGGCGATCGTCTTGCCGATATCGGCGCCGTATTGCTGAACGGCCAGCAGCGCGGCCGGGTGCGGCGGGATCAGGCCGTGCACGACGGACAGGCCGGCCACCATCGGCAGGCCGACGACGAGCAGCGACTTGCCGGTGCGCTTCGCGACGTTGAACGCGATCGGGATCAGCAGCACGAAGCCGACTTCGAAGAACACCGGCAGGCCGACGATGATCGCGACGAACATCATCGCCCAGTGGATGTTCTTTTCACCGAACCAGTCGATCAGCGTGGTCGCGATCCGTTCGGCGCCGCCCGATTCGGCCATCATCTTGCCGAGCATCGTGCCGAGGCCGACGACGATCGCGATGTGGCCGAGCGTGCCGCCGGTGCCCGTCTCGAACGACTTGACGATCTTGTCCATCGGCATGCCGACGACAAGGCCCAAGCCGAGCGAAACGATGATCAGCACCAGGAACGGGTAGATCTTGTAGCGCGCGATCATCAGGATCAGCGCGGCAATCGCGATCAGCGTGAATACGAGCAGCATGCTGCCTTGGACAGCCCCCATGTGGCACTCCTCCTAGAATTGTTCGAACCGGGCGAGTTGTTGCGAGTATGCCCGGCTATGCAGGTCTCCGAAACACGGGGGGTACCCACCCCGTCAGGACGCTGAATTTTACTTATCTTTACGGCCGGCGGATAGAACCGGTTCCATCAGCAAAAACCCTCGGTAAAACAAGCACTAAGGCTCGCTTTCCGAGGGTCAAACTGTCATTTCGTACAAGTCTTAACGGGGGAGCTGGCTCGCGGCTTGCGCGAGGCGTGTGACTTCGGCCCAGTCCTGCGCGGCGAGCGCGGCTTTCGGCGTGAGCCACGAACCGCCGACGCACACGACGTTCGGCAGCTTCAGGAAATTCGGCGCGGTGTCGACCGTGATGCCGCCGGTCGGGCAGAACTTCAGCGCCGGGAACGGGCCGTGGAACGCCTGCAGCATCGGCACGCCGCCCGCCTGCTGCGCGGGGAAGAACTTCACGATCTCGTAGCCGAATTCGAGCGCCTGGATGATGTCGCTCGGCGTCATCACGCCCGGCAGCAGCGGCAGGCCCGCGTCGAGCGACGCGAGGTGCAGCTCTTTCGTCAGGCCCGGCGACACGCCGAACTTCGCGCCCGCACGCTTCGCCTGCTCGCAATGCTCGGGCTTCGTGATCGTGCCGACGCCGACGACGATGTCGTCCGCGAGCTGGCTGGCGCGCTGGATCGCTTCCAGGCCGGCCGGCGTGCGCAGCGTGATCTCGAGCACCTTCACGCCGCCCGCGTGCAGTGCACGCGACACGTGTTCGCCCTGCTCGACCGAGTCGAATGCGAGCACCGGGATGACCGGGCCCAGCTTCACGATTTCAGCAATCGTCTTCATTGAATTGGCTCCTTGAAATTCATGCGGCGACGTGGGCGGCCGTTTCGCCGACCAGCGTGCCGAAAACCGATGCGCCCTGCTCGGCCGGCGCGGCGGCCGCGCGGAACACGCCGAACAGTTCACGCCCGAAACCGACCTCGTTCTCGGCCTGGTGCAGCGGCTGCGCGACCGGGCGCGCCTGCCACTCAGCGGCGTCGACCTCGATGTCGAGCACGCCGGCTTCCGCGTCGATCACGAGCGTATCGCCCGTCTTCACCTTGCCGAGCGGGCCGGCCAGCAGCGCCTCCGGCGACACGTGGATCACGGCCGGCACCTTGCCCGACGCGCCCGACATGCGGCCGTCGGTGACGAGCGCGACATGGAAGCCCTGATCCTGCAGCACGCCGAGCAGCGGCGTCAAACGGTGCAGCTCGGGCATCCCGTTCGCACGCGCGCCCTGGAAGCGCACCACCGCGACGAAATCGCGCTTCAGCTCGCCGCGATCGAACGCTTCCTGCACGGCTTCCTGCGAATCGAACACGATCGCGGGCGCCGTCACCTTGCGGTGCTCGGGCGCGACCGCCGAAATCTTGATCACGCCGCGGCCGAGGCGGCCCTGCATCAGGCGCAGGCCACCGTCCGGCTGGAATGGCTCGCGGATGCCGCGCAGCACCTTCGTGTCGTGGCTCTCAGCCGCGCCGTCGACCCACGTGAGCTTGCCGTCGATCAGCTTCGGCTCCTTCGTGTAGTGCGACAGGCCACGGCCGGCGACCGTCGTCACGTCCTCGTGCAGCAGCCCGCCTTCGAGCAGGTTGCGTACCAGGAAGGCAACCCCGCCCGCGGCGTGGAAGTGGTTCACGTCGGCCTTGCCGTTCGGGTAGATCTTCGCGAGCAGCGGCACGACGGCCGACAGTTCGTCGAAGTCGTTCCAGTCGATCAGGATGCCGGCCGCGCGGGCGATCGCGACGAGGTGCAGCGTGTGGTTGGTCGAGCCGCCCGTCGCGAGCAGCGCGACGATCCCGTTGACGATCGCCTTCTCGTCGATCACATGGCCGATCGGCGTGTAATGGCCGCGCTCGACGGTCAGGTCGAGCACGCGGCGCGCAGCCTCAGCGGTGAGCGCGGTGCGCAGCGGCGTGTGCGGATGAACGAATGCCGAGCCCGGCAGGTGCAGCCCCATCAGCTCCATCAGCATCTGGTTGCTGTTCGCAGTGCCGTAGAACGTGCAGGTGCCGTGGCCGTGATACGCGGCCGATTCGGCTTCGAGCAGCGCGTCGCGGCCCACCTGGCCGGTCGCGAACTGCTGGCGGATCTTCGCCTTGTCGTCGTTCGACAGGCCGCTCGTCATCGGGCCGGCCGGCACGAAGATCGTCGGCAGGTGGCCGAACTGCAGCGCGCCGATCAACAGGCCCGGCACGATCTTGTCGCAGATGCCGAGGCAGAGCGCCGCGTCGAACATGTTGTGCGTGAGCGCGATCGCCGTACCCATCGCGATCGCCTCGCGCGAGAACAGCGACAGCTCCATCCCCGGGTTGCCCTGCGTGACGCCGTCGCACATCGCCGGCACGCCGCCCGCGAACTGCGCGACACCGCCGTTCTCGCGTGCGGCTGCCTTGATGATCTCGGGGAAATCCTTGTACGGCGCATGCGCGGACAGCATCTCGTTGTACGAGGACACGATGCCGATGTTCGGCTCGCGGATCGCCTTGATCGAGAACTTGTCGCTGCCCTCGAGGCCCGCGAAGCCGTGCGCGAGGTTCGCGCACGACAGCGCGCCGCGTGCCGGGAACTTGCCCTGCGCGCCATCGATGCGGTGCAGATAGGCGGAACGGGTCGATTGGCTGCGGGCGATCACGCGTTCGGTGACCTTCGCCAGAGTGGGGTGCAGCGACGTCATGCTGGGCGCTCCTGTATGCCGGCCGACACCGGCGGTTGGAATCGTGGGGACGGTCGAACGCGTCGACAGAACGAAGCCAGTCTAGTAGAAAAACTACACGCATGCAATGCGGATTCATCGACCCGCAACCCTTATTCCCGCTACCAGTAAGGCGGCACCTAGTGAAAACCCTAATCTTCGCCATCGAAAGCATCACGCCGGCGCTAGTATTTTCTTGTAGATTTTCTACAATTCGATTGCGATACACTCGCTCATCCGAACCCGATTTCCACGTGCCGTCCCATGCTGCCCCGCATTGAAGCGATCCGCGCCGAGTTGCGCCCGTCCGAGCGCAAGCTCGCCGACTACATTCTCGCCGCGCCGCGCGAGGTGCTCGACCTCGCGATGACCGAGCTGTCGACCCGCGCGGGCGTCAGCCAGCCAACGATCGCGCGCTTCTGCCAGGCACTCGGCTGCAGCGGCTTTCGCGAATTCAAGATCCGGCTCGCGCAGAGCGTCGCACCGGGCGTGTCGTCCGTCTATCGCGACGTCGAGCCCGACGAACCGGCGCCCGGCATCATCGGCAAGGTGTTCGACCGCACGATCGGCGCACTGATCGAGGTGCGCAACAGCCTGTCCGCGGGCAGCGTCGCCGATGCGATCGCGCTGCTGTCGAATGCATCGCGGATCGAGTTCTACGGCGCCGGCGGCTCCGGCATCGCCGCGCAGGACATCCAGCACAAGTTCTTCCGGCTCGGCGTGCCGAGCGTCGCGTATTCGGATCCGCACACGTTCTCGATGTCGTCGGCGCTGCTCGGCCCGCATGACGTCGTCGTCGCGATCTCGAACACCGGCCGCACGCGCGACATCGTCGACGCCGCGCGCTCCGCGCTCGCATGCGGCGCGAAAGTCGTCGCGATCACGCAGAGCCATTCGCCGCTCGCGAAGCTCGCGACGGTGAGTCTCGCGTCGAACGTTGCGGAGGAAACGGACGTGTTCTCGCCGATGACGTCGCGGATGTCGCATCTCGCGATCGGCGACATCCTCGCGGTCGGTGTCGCGCTGTCGCGCGGCCCCGCGCTGATGGAACGGGTCGGCCGCGCGAAGGAGGCGATCACGCGCCGCCGGATCGACGACGGCGCGAAGGATTGAGCAGCCACCGCACCGACCACGCGTAAACGACGAACGGCGCCCCACAGGGCGCCGTTGCGCATCAGGCGGTGCCGGCAACCGCGCCGGCGATGCCGCTCAGAACGGCTTGATCACGACCAGCGCGACCGCCGCGAGCATGCCGAGCACCGGCAGCTCGTTGAACACGCGATACCACTTGTCGGTGCGGCGGTTCTCGCCACGCTCGAACACCCGCAGCAGGTGCCCGCAGTACGCGTGATAGACGATGAGCAGCAGCACGACCGTCACCTTCGCGTGGATCCAGCCCTGCCCCTGCCCGATGCCGATCGACAGCCAGAGCCACAGCCCGCAGGCCAGCGCCGGCACCGCGATCATCGTCATGAAGCGGAACAGCTTGCGTGCCATCAGCAGCAAGCGCCGCACGGCGGCCGGATCGGTTTCCATGGCCAGGTTCACGTAGATGCGCGGCAGGTAGAACAACCCTGCGAACCACGCGGCGATCAGAACGATATGGAACGTCTTGACCCAGAGCATCGCCATCGGTTGTGTGCCTCGCTTTTTACTGGCGGCCTTCGCCGTGTCCGAGCACGACGTACTTCAGCGACGTCAGCCCTTCCAGGCCGACGGGGCCGCGTGCGTGCAGCTTGTCGTTCGAGATGCCGATTTCCGCGCCGAGGCCGAATTCGAAGCCGTCCGCGAAGCGCGTCGACGCGTTGACCATCACGCTCGCCGAATCGACCTCGCGCAGGAACCGCATCGCGCGGTCGTGATCCTCGGTGACAATCGCATCCGTGTGGTGCGAGCCGTAATGGTTGATGTGCTCGATCGCGGCGTCGAGGCCGTCGACGACCTTGATCGCGAGCACCGGCGCGAGATACTCGGTGTGCCAGTCTTCCTCGGTTGCATCGACGAGCGGGCCGACGCCCGCATCGGCGAGCACCGTGCGCGCGGCCGCATCGACGCGCAGTTCGACCTGCTTGTCGCGATACAGCTTGCCGAGCGGCGGCAGCAGCTTCGCCGCGACACCGCTCGAAACGAGCAGCGTCTCCATCGTGTTGCAGGTGCCGTAGCGGTGCGTCTTCGCGTTGTCGCAGACGGTCAGCGCCTTGTTCAGATCGGCGCGATCGTCGACGTACACGTGGCAGATGCCGTCGAGGTGCTTGATCATCGGCACGCGCGCCTCGTTGATCAGGCGCTCGATCAGGCTCTTGCCGCCGCGCGGCACGATCACGTCGACGTATTCGGTCATCGTGATCAGCTTGCCGACGGCCGCGCGATCGGCCGTCGCGACGACCTGCACCGCATCCTGCGGCAGGCCGGCTGCCTCGAGCCCTTCGCCGATCAGCTTCGCGAGCGCCGCGTTCGACTCGAGCGCTTCGGAGCCGCCGCGCAGGATCGTCGCGTTGCCCGACTTCAGGCACAGCGCAGCCGCGTCGATCGTCACGTTCGGGCGCGATTCGTAGATGATGCCGATCACGCCGAGCGGCACGCGCATCTGGCCGACCTGGATGCCGCTCGGGCGGTACTTGAGGTTGCTGATCTCGCCGATCGGATCGGCCAGCGACGCCACCTGGCGCAAGCCCTCGACCATCGTCTTCAGCGCCTTGTCCGACAGCGTCAGGCGATCGACGAACGCCGCATCGAGACCCTTTTCACGGGCACGGGCGACATCGCGGGCATTCGCATCCTTCAGCGCCTGCGCGTCGCGTTCGATCGCGCGCGCCACGGCGTCGAGCGCCGCGTTCTTCGCAGCCGTGCTGGCGCGCGCCATCGCGCGGGAAGCGTGCCTGGCGCGACGGCCCAGGTCGGTCATGTACTGATCGATATCCATCGTGTGACTCGAGAAGCGCGCCGCGCTGGGCGGCATGAATTCGTGGGGAAGCGTGGGCAGCAGCGGCCGACGGGCCGCGCCAGCAGCTATCGAAACATTGTAAGCGGGTTGCGCAGCGCGCGCTGAAGGCCCGAACGGGACTTAGCGTCGCACGCGACCCGCGGTCGGCGGTCGCTCGCCGCGGGCACCGGCAACCGTCATCGCGAGCTGGAACAGCCCGTCCCACGGATCGGGCGGCGGCTCGTCCTGCGTGCGGCGGCCCGGCACGACGGCCGTGAGCCCCTTGACCTGCCGGTCGAGCTTCGCGGCAAACGCGAGCGCCTTCTCGAGCACGGCTTCCGACACGCGATTCAGCGCGGGGCCGATCAGCCGCTCGCGCGGCCCCCACACGCGGTTCTCGCGCAGCAGCGTCGCGAGCGGCTTGCCGGCGGTCGTGCCGCGCTTGATCCGCAGCAGCGTGCGCAATTCCTCGACGACGGCCCACATCACGAGCACGATCGCTTCGCCCTCGCCCTTCAGCCCGTCGATCATCCGCGCGAGCCGCGCGGCGTCACCGGCGAGCATCGCTTCGTTCAGCTTGAAGACGTCGTAACGCGCGACGTTCAGCACCGCGTCGTGCACCTGCTCGAACGACAGTGCGCCTTGCGGATACAGCAGCCCGAGCTTCTGGATTTCCTGGTGCGCGGCAAGCAGGTTGCCCTCGACGCGCTCGGCGATGAACTGCAGCGCGCGCCGCCCGTCCTCGCCGGGCGCGGCACGCTGGCCCTGCATCGCGAGGCGCTGGCCGATCCAGTTCGGCAGCTGCGCGCGGTCGACCGGATCGATCTTCAGCGCGACGCCGCCGTTCTGCAGCGCGGTGAACCACGCGGATTTCTGCGTGGCCGCGTCGAGGCGCGGCAACGTGACGAGCATCAGCGCGTCGGGATTCGGCGTGGCCGCGAGCGTCTTCAGCGCATCGGCGCCTTCCTTGCCGGGCTTGCCCGACGGAATGCGCAGCTCGATCAGCTGGCGCTCGCCGAACAACGACATCGCCTGGGTTGCGCCGAGCAGCACGCTCCAGTCGAAGCCGCGCTCGACCGTATGCACCGAACGCTCGGTGAAGCCGGCCGCGCGCGCGGCCGCACGAATGCGGTCGCACGCTTCCTGCGCGAGCAGCGGCTCGTCGCCGTAGACGGTGTAGAGCCCGGCCAACCCCTTCGCGAGGTGCGGCTCCAGCGCATCAAGTCGCAGTTGCATCGATACGTGCGCCGTGGATCAGAGCGGCGGCGGCGGCAACGGCGCGCGCGGCGCGACGCCCGGCACAACGTCTTCCGGCGCTGGCGTCAGCGAGTGAACGATCGCGAGACGCCGCATCAGCTGGTCGACCGCGTCGTTCTGCATGTCGCCGTACAGGATGTCGGCTTCCTGCGCCTTCGCGTTCGTATACTGATCGCTGTACGTCATTGCGCGGTTCAGCGCGATCACGCTCGGCGGAATCAGCACGGTGCCGTCCTTGCTCGTCAGCGTGTAGTTCAGCGTATAGAACAACGCGTATTCCTGTGCCGAGCCGTACTTGTTGAGCGTCAGCGTGTTCTGGCCACGCGACTCCCACATGCGCAGCACGGCATCGGCGTCGTCCGCCAACTTGACGATCTTCGTGTCGCTGCCGGCCTCGACGAGGCGCACGAGGCGCGCCTCGACCGGCGCCGGCGCGCCGGCGATCAGCAGGTGCTTGAACGCGTAGTCCTGCTGGCCGCGCAACTGGAAGCCGCATGCCGACAGCGCGACCGCGCTGCCGACAGCGAGCATCAAAAACGATCTGCGGATCACCTTCGCTCCTTCTGGGTACGTCCGACGGCCAGCGGCCGTCAGACGACGATGTTCACGAGACGGCCCGGCACGACGACGATCTTCTTCGCCGGCTTGCCGTCGCTGAACTTCGCGAACGCGTCGTCGGCCACCGCCGCGGCTTCGATCGCGTCGCGGCTCGCGTCCTTCGCGACCTTCAGCGCACCGCGCACCTTGCCGTTCACCTGCAGCACGAGTTCGATCTCGGCCTGCTCGAGCGCGGCCTCGTCGACCTTCGGCCACGGTGCGTCGAGCAGCGGGCCGAATTCGTCCGCGTAGCCAAGCGCCTTCCACAGCTCGAACGTGACGTGCGGCACGACCGGGTACAGCACGCGCAGCAGCACGCCATACGTTTCGCGCTGCACGCCGGGCGTCGCGCCCTTCGCGCCGTCGATCGCGTTCAGCATCTTCATCGCGGCCGACACAACCGTGTTGTACTGCAGGCGCTGGTAGTCGAAATCGGCCTGCTTCAGCACGCTGTAGATCTCGCGGCGCAGCGCCTTGTCGGCTTCGCCGAGCGCGGCCGCATCGAAGCCCGCGCGCGCGGCGAGCGCCTCGCGGTTCGTCGCACCGAAGCTCCACACACGGCGCAGGAAGCGGCTCGCGCCTTCGACGCCCGCACCCGACCACTCGAGCTGCTGCTCGGGCGGTGCGGCGAACATCGTGAACAGGCGCGCGGTATCCGCGCCGTACTGGTCGATCAGCACCTGCGGATCGACGCCGTTGTTCTTCGACTTCGACATCTTCTCGATGCCGCCAAGCACGACCGGCTGGCCGTCCTTGTTCAGCGTCGCACCGACCGGGCGGCCCTTGTCGTCGAACGCAACCGTCACGTCGGCCGGGTTGTACCAGGTCTTCTTGCCGGAAGCGTCTTCACGGTAGAACGTCTCGTTCAGCACCATCCCCTGCGTGAGCAGGTTCTTCGCCGGCTCGCCGAACTTCACGAGGCCGAGGTCGCGCATCACCTTGGTCCAGAAGCGCGAATACAGCAGGTGCAGGATCGCGTGCTCGATGCCGCCGATGTACTGATCCATCGGCATCCAGTAATCGGTGCGCGCGTCGACCATCGTCTCGGCGTCCGGCGCCGTGTAGCGCGAGAAGTACCACGACGAATCAACGAAGGTGTCCATCGTGTCGGTTTCGCGCTTCGCGGCCGCGCCGCACTTCGGGCACGCGCAGTTCAGGAACGCTTCCGACTTCGCGAGCGGGTTGCCCGAGCCGTCCGGCACGAGGTCTTCCGGCAGCACGACGGGCAGATCCTGCTCGGGCACCGGCACGTCGCCGCACGACGGGCAGTGGATGATCGGGATCGGCGTACCCCAGTAGCGCTGGCGCGACACGCCCCAGTCGCGCAGGCGCCACGTGACCTGCTTGTCGCCGAAGCCGCCGGCGTTCAGGTCGGCCGCAACCGCGTCGACGGCGTCCGCGTAATGCAGGCCGTCGTACTTGCCGCTGTTCACGCAGACCGCGGTTTCCTTGTCGCCGTACCACTCCTGCCATGCGTCGAGCGAGTACTGCTGGCCTTCGGCCGAGATCACCTGCTTGATCGGCAGGTCGTATTTCTTCGCGAACGCGAAATCGCGCTCGTCGTGGCCCGGCACGCCCATCACCGCGCCTTCGCCATAGCTCATCAGTACGTAGTTGCCGATCCACACCTCGACCGGCTCGCCGGTCAGCGGGTGCGTGACCGAGAAGCCCGTCGCGACGCCCTTCTTCTCCATCGTCGCAACGTCGGCCTCGGCGACGCCGCCGCGCTTGCATTCGTCGATGAACGCGAGCAGTTCCGGCTTGTCCTGTGCGAGGCGCGTGGCGAGCGGATGCTCGGCCGCGACCGCGCAGAACGTGACGCCCATGATCGTGTCGGCGCGCGTCGTGAACACGCGCAGCAGCTTCTTCTCGCCGTCGAGTTCGTACGGGAAGCCGAAGTTCACGCCGAAGCTCTTGCCGATCCAGTTCTGCTGCATGATCTTCACGCGCTCGGGCCAGCCGAGGCCGTCGAGGTCGTTCAGCAGCTCATCCGCGTACTGCGTGATGCGCAGGTAGTACATCGGGATCTCGCGCTTCTCGACGAGCGCGCCCGACCGCCAGCCGCGGCCGTCGATCACCTGCTCGTTCGCGAGCACGGTCTGGTCGACCGGGTCCCAGTTCACGGTGCCCGTCTTCTTGTACGCGATGCCCTTCTCGAGCATCTTCAGGAACAGCCACTGGTTCCACTTGTAGTAATCGGGCTTGCACGTCGCGATTTCGCGCGACCAGTCGATCGCGAGGCCCATCGACTGCATCTGGCCCTTCATGTAGTCGATGTTGTCGTAGGTCCACTTCGCGGGCGGCACGCCGTTCGCCATCGCGGCGTTTTCGGCCGGCATCCCGAACGCGTCCCAGCCCATCGGCATCAGCGTGTTGTAGCCGTTCATCCGCAGATAGCGGTACATCACGTCGTTGATCGTGTAGTTGCGCACGTGACCCATGTGCAGCTTGCCGGACGGGTACGGCAGCATCGACACGCAGTAGAACTTCGGCTTCTGCGAATCTTCCTGCGTCTTGTAGGCATCGGCTGCGCGCCAGTCGCCCTGGGCGGCGGCTTCGACGTCGGCGGGTACGTATCTCTCGTGCATGGTGTGGTTCGGACTAGGCTTTAAGCGGCGCGACGGCGCGCGCGCAGGAGTGGATCGAAAATCGTGCTTGCCCGGCGAACCCGCAGGTTCGCTGTTGCCGGACCTGTTCACGGTTTCCGGGCATTTTCCGGGTAACCCGCAGCATGCCCGGGTAGCCTGGAAAATTCCGGGTTACCTGAAAAAGCCTGCCAACCGGGAAAAACGTTGATTATACCGCCCGCGCCGGCCCATTCGACCGGTCTTGCGGCGTGCGGCCCGATCCCGCGGCAGGGACGGGCCCGCCGGCTCCGCTCAACGGTTGGCCGGCACGGCAGGCGCCGCCGCGGAACCGCCCGCCTGCGGCGGCACGTCGGTCACGAAGCCGATCCGCGTGAGGCCGGCGGCCTGCGCGGCGCCCATCACCTGCGCGATCACGTCGTAGCGGGTCGCGCGCGACGCGCGCAGCCGCAGCTCGGGCGGCGCGCCGCCCGCGGCGGCGGCCCGGAAGCGCGCGGGCAGCGCGTCGAGCGCGACCGGTGAGTCGTCCCAGTACAGCTTGCCCGCGTCGTCGATCGACAATGTGACGGATTGCGGCGTGTCGCGCGCGACGCTGGCCGCTACCTTCGGCAGGTCGAGCCGGATCGCGTGCGTCATCAGCGGCGCGGTGATGATGAAGATGACGAGCAGCACCAGCATCACGTCGATCAGCGGGGTCATGTTGATCTCCGCCATCGGCGCGGACGTCTTGTGGTGCTCGAGTCCGCCGAATGCCATGGTCGCTCCTCCGGAATGGGCGCGTCAGGCGTCCTGCGCGCACACGAACACGTGCAGGTCGCGCGCGAAGCCGTCGAGTTCCTCGGCGAGCTGCCGCACGAGGCGCCCGAGGATGTTATAGGCCAGCACCGCGGGAATCGCGACGACGAGCCCGAACGCGGTCATGATCAGCGCCTCGCCGACCGGCCCCGCGACATTCTCGATCTGCGCCTGCCCGCTCGCGGCGATGCTGCCGAGCGCGTGGTAGATCCCCCACACGGTGCCGAGCAGCCCGACGAACGGCGCGGTGCTGCCGATCGACGCGAGCAGCACCTGGCCGAATTCGAGACGCCGCTGC
>NZ_JAAGPO010000243.1:0-13388 GCF_017104825.1 Burkholderia sp. Ac-20345
CCCGAGACGGCGTGGTCGCGCGCGCGGCCCGTCAAGGCGTCGCCGTTCGACGGGCGCGGCGTCGCCGGCGTGGACGCCCTGCGGCTGCTGCATTCGGACGGCCTGTCATACGACCGCGAAGCCGGCATCGTGATCGTGCGCGGGACGACCGATGCGCAAGGCCGCCTCGTCGATGCCGACGGCCGCCCGTGGTCGCCGGTCGAGTTCACGCTCGCGCACCGCTCCGTGCTCGGCTTCCCGGGCGCGGCGATCATCCTCGCGGCGCGCAACGGCCGCGACGCGGGCGCGTGGCTCGCGAACGTGTGGCAGCGGCCCGTGCACGTGCCGCCGACGATCGCCGTCGGCTTCGGCCCCGAAGCCGCGCTGAGCCACACCCACGCATGGCTGCGCTACGACCCGGCGCCGCACGAGCGGCCCGATCTCGGCCCGCTCGCGGTGGACGGCAACGGCATCCATGCGAATGGCGACCCGGCCGCGCGCCTGCCCGTCGAGCGCGTCACGGGCGCGGCGACCGGCGCGGGCATCGAAAAGACCGTGTTCGAACTCGGCCGCCGCAACGCGATCGGGATCTATCTCGGCACCGACAACCGCGCGATCTTCGGCCACATCGAGTCGATCCGGCAGGAACAGGACGGCCTCGCCGCGCTGCGCGCGTACGGGCTGAAGACGCTCACGATCGGCGGCCCGTTCTCGGCGTTCGACCGCGTCGCCGTGATGTACGAGCCGTTCGCGTCGCTCAGCAGTCACGACGTGACCGCCGGCGTGCTGCCGAAGCGCGTCACGCGCGACGTGTTCACGCAGCTCGATCGCGCGAGCGAGGTCACCGCGCGGCACGGCCTCTACTACGATTTCGAAGGTGTGTTCGACACGCACGGCAACTTCTACCTGAGCGACCCGTCGCAGATCATGACCGATGCGCCGAGGCTGAACGTCGACGGCATCGTGCGCGACATCCGCACGCTGCGGGTCGTGCTCGAGGACGGCATCGCGCGCGGCGCGATCGAGCTCGCGCACCCTGCGGTGGCCGAGCACCTGCCGCCCGATGCCTTCGCGCAGAGGCCTTCGCTGATCACGCGGATCCGGATGCGCTTCGGCGGCGCGCCGCTGCCGAAGGAAGCGTATGCGCTGGTCGACCGCTCGACGCTGCTGAGCGGACAGGTCGCGCTCGCGCACGACGCCGGCTGGAAGGTCGTGGTCGGCCGGCCTGGACGCGGCAGCCGGATCGATACCGCGAAGCAGCGCATCGTGCTGGACGGGCGGCTGCGCGGCACGGGCACGCTCGTGTACGCGCTCGCGCACGAAGCGCAGCACGCGGTCGAAACCATCACGCGGCAACTCGCGCTCGACCACGCCTCGCCCGACGCGCTGACGGAAAGCGCGCTGATGGCGGAGGCGCGCGCGCAGGCGAATGCGTTCGCGGTGCGCCGCGAACTCATCGACGACGCGGGCATCGACATCGCGAAGGACGCGCACCTGCCCGACGCGATCGCACGCGAAGCCGATCGCGTGATGCCCGGCGACGAAGCCGGCCTGCGGCGGCTCGCGGCCGCGTTCGGCGACGCCGCGCCGTCGGTGCCCGGCCACGCAACCTACCGCGACTACTACGCAAGCCAGGCCGCACACATCCAGGCCGGCGGCGTACCGCGCGAGATGCCGGCCCCCGCGCCGCTCTCGCGACGGAATGCGCCGGTGCCCGCACGCGCCGCGAGGCAGGCCGCCAAGCGCACGCAGCGTGCGCTCGACCAGCTCGCATCGCACGGCAAGCGCGACCTGGTCCGCATCGACGGCGACCAGCTCCCCACTATTGCCGACATGAAGGCCGCGTTCGGCAACGACGCGCACGTGCTGATCGCGCCGCACATCGACCGGCCGGCCGACCGGATCGACGCACGGCATCCGCAGCCCGAGTTCGTCGCGAGCATGCGCACGGGCGCCAACGGCAAGTTCATCGACAAGAAGCCGGTATCGGACAATCTCGATCCGAAGGTGGCGCAGGACGCCTTCCATCCGCTCAAGTCGAAAGGCGACGCGAGCCGCAAGGACTACGACTACTACGTGTCGCCCGTCCCGCTCGACGAGTTGCTCGCATTCGGCGGGGCCGCCCGCATCGAAGCGTATTTCGGCGAGCAGCGCCAATGGGACGTCGAGCCGTCCGCGACGGGTGCCGCCGACGCGGTCGTCGCCACCATGAAGCAGCTCGACGACGCACCGCGTTTCCAGCGCCCCAAGCAGGCGGCGAAGCACGCGAGCAAGCAGGCCGGCACGGACACGACGGTCTATGCGATCGACCGCAAGACCGGCAAGGTGCTCGGCTATGCGACGCTCGATGCCGCGCAGAAATGGACCTACGTCGAAGCCACGTCGCTCGGCGACGCGACGATCGCCGATCGCGAACTCGCCGACGCGTTCCGGCGCCGCTCGCGCCTGTTGCCCGACAGGCGCCGCGGCGTGCGGTTCGTCGTGGCCGACGTCGCGCACGACGTCGTCGACAGCTACGGCGGATTCGCGCCGGCCAAGATGCGCCGCGCGCTCGACGACCGGAAGACGCCGCTGTCGAAGCCGGACGCGACCGTCCAGCGCGTGCTCGGACGGGTCCGCCCGTCGCTGCGGCAAAAGAACCGGGAAGCGGCCGACGCCGCCACGCCGAACCTGCTGCCGGCGAACGCGGACACCGCGCTCGACTTCAATGCGCAGCACGCGCCTCAGCTGATTCGCGCGCTCGAGCTGGGCAAGATCCCCGACGGCCACTTCGTGTACGTGTACGACCACGAAGGGAGCGTCACCGACGCGCTGCGCGGCACGCTCACCGGCATCGTCGCGGTGGAGAACGGCACGGTCCGCTGGTACGACGATGCCGCCCAGTTCCGCGACGGCACGAACGAAGGCCTGCCGCTCGAACGGGCGACGATCGGCCGCGGGCCGTTTGGCGGGAATCAGCACTTCCTGTTGTCCACGCTCGCGCCCGATGCGTTCGTGCCGCGCGCGACTGCGCTCAAGGAGGCCGCGCTGCAAGCCGAGGAAGCGGCCCGGCAAGCCGCGGCGGCAGCGGGCAAAGGCGGAAAAGGAGGAAAAGGCAACAACAGCGGCAATGGCGTCCAGGCCGGCAAACCCGGCCGCAAGCGCATGCGCGGCAAGCCGCAACCGAAGCAACCGAAGCAACCCGCCGCCCAGCCCGCCAAACCGCCTGCCGTACCGGCCGCGAAGCCGATCGCGCTGGAGCCGTATCAGCCTGCGTTCGTGTCGAGCACGATCGTCGAATCGGTCACGCGCTACGGCAACGCGAAGGTCGGCGATTTCGCGGCGACGCTCGAACGCCTCAAGGAATGGGGCAAGCGCGACCAGGGCAAGCACGATGGCGACGGCCTGACGTTCAGCGACAAGCCGCAGGCGATCATGGCCGATGCCGCGCTATGGAAGAAGATCTTCAAGACGCTGGACATGTGGCGCGAGGCATCGAGCCTCCATCCGCATGGCTTCCTCGCCAATCCGGGCGGCGGCCGCAACTGGCTGGTGCGCCGTTCGCAGCAGTTCGCCATCGACCACGGCGCCGCGCGCACCACCGACCGGAAGCTGATCGACGCCTACGTCGAACTGCCGACCGACATCCGCGACCGGCTCGTCCCGATGTCGCGCTCGTTCTCGCTGCGCGACGACCCCGAGCAGATGAGGCAAACCATCGAGCAATACGGCGGCGCGCTCCCGGCCGTCGCGCTCCAAGTCGATCCGTATTCGCAGGCCGCCGCGGTCGGCGGCAAGCAGGACCCGGGGCTGATCCGGCGCGCCAGGCAATTCGGTGACCCGACCGGCGCCCGCTTCGACGACGACACCGCGACGATCACGCGCACGGACCCCGACGGCACGCTGCGCACGCTCGAACTCGACGACCTCGCCCACCTGCACAAGTGGCTCACGGCAGCCTCGAAATACGGCTTCCTGCTGCGGCTCGAAGCCGCGCCGGCGCGCCCGCTCGTGTCGCTCGAGGACGGTCATGCGATGGCCGGCACGAACAACGGATACGCGGAGATCCGGCGCATCGGCGAATCGCTCGAGACGTGGGCGAAACAGAACGAAGGCGAGAAGGCGCCGCTCGTGATGCTGACCTTCCACGGCGCGGACGCCGTGCTCGAGCCGGTGCCGGGCGAAGGCCACGTGCAGTTGCTGGACGAGATCCTCGGCCGGGAACAGCTCGACTGGGTCCATGTCGGCCTGTCATGGGGCACGCACGGCGACGACTTCATCGCGAATGCGGACCTGACGCGCGCGCTGGCGCAAAAGATCGTCGAGTACAAGCTGGACGGCTCCGGCAAGTTCGACAGACTGCACGGCGGCGATGCGCTGACACGTGTGTACGAGCCGAACAGCACCGAAGACTTCGCGAACCAGCAACGGATCCTCTTCACGGAAATCGAGCGCATCGCGAAAAAGAACGGCATGACGGACGATCAGATCGCGGCATTGCGCGATCAACTGTACGAGCACCACACGTCGACGCTGCTGAACCAGGCGCGTCGTGCGACGAACGAGTACGGGCAAAGCATGTGGCGGCGCAAAGGCGACAAGGGCATCGGCACACGGGAGAAGAAGGCACGTGAAGTCGGCCGCGACTGGCTCAAGCGCAATCGCGACAGCACCGCCGAACGGCCGGAACTGGCGCAGACGCCGGCTTCCGACGCCCGCCTGCACTGGAAGGCGGTCACCAGCCGGAAGGCGCTGCAAAACGACGGCTCCCACCCGATCGGCACCAATCGCAAGGCCATCGCGCAGCCCGACCAGCCCGCCGCGACGATGGACGAGGCCACCGCGCACCTCAATGCGCTGCGCGTGCACCGGCATTCGAAAGACCCGTCCGACCGGAGGAAAACGAAGATCACGGGCGGGATCGTCCTCGGCGCATCGAGCCTGATCGGCCTGGACGCCAAATTCCACTGGATGAGCCCGGTCTTGATGAGCAACATGTCGTCGTCGTTCCTGCTCGCGTCGCGTCTCGGGCGCGTGTTCCAGGTGATGCACCAGGGCGCCATCCGCAGCCTGCAGTCGGGCGACCCGAAGGCGGCGATCGCGGCGCTCTCGCATCTCGAGGCGACGCTCGCCCGGCAATTCGGCTCCGGAACGCACGAATACGGCGAGCACCGGCCGCTGCAGCTCGAGGCCGCGGTGCGCGATGCGCAAGCGATGACCATGCAATACGTCGAGCAATACAAGCGCGGAACGATGAGCTTCGACGACGCCAAGGCAAACATCACGGCGCTCGCCGACGACGTGCTCACGCAAATGCAGGGATTCGTCGGCGGCACGTCGCTGCAGCAGCTTCACGCGGGCAATCCGCGTAGCGTGCTGGGCATCTCGGCGCGCGCGGGCATGACCGTCGCATCGGTCGCCACGCTCGCGAGCGGCATCGGCAAGATCGCCGGCGCGCACGACGGGTTCACCCTGGCGCTGGGCACGACCGGCGTCGCGAGCGGCGTGCTCGGCGCCGCGTATGCAGGCGCGTCGTTCGTGATCGTGTCGCGGCGCGTGAACGCGGACAAGCGCAGCCGCGTCGTGCGCGCATTCGATTCGGCGGGCGACTTCGCATCGGTCGCGCTCGGCGGCCTTTCCACCGTGTCGCAATGGAAACAGGGCGAAGTCGATCTCGCGGTCGCGACCGCGACGTCGACCGCGCTGCTGCTCGCCGGCCGCCTCAACACGCACTTCCCGAACGCAACGCCGCTCGTCAAGAAGATCCCGACCGCCATCGTGATGATTCCGGTCGCCGCATTCGGCTACAAGTTCATCATCGGCGTCGCGCCGCTGGTCGGCGGCCTGTTCAACTGGATCTTCGGCGGCGGGGGGCCGTCGCAGTCGAATCTCGCGCCGGGCGCGTTGCCGAGTGCTTCGCCTAGTGCTTCGCCGAGCACGTCGCCCAGTGCAGCGCCGTCCGCCACGCCGTCGCCCACGGCGACCACGTCGCCGTCGTCGCAGCCACAGCCGTCGCAGGGGACGCCGTCAAGCCCGCCATCGCCGTCGAATTCGCCGCAGCCGTACATCGTCGTCGCCGGCGATTCGCTGTGGGTGATCGCGGACCAGCATCGCCAGTCGCTGCTCGACGCCGCGCACGTGTCGCGCGCCGATCAGCAGGCGATGACGCACGGCGAGCAGGACGCGCGCGCGCTGAGCGAGATCCTGCAGCTCAATCCGTCGGTTGCCGGCGATCCGGGCCGTCTCGCGATCGGCACGCCGCTGAACGTCGGCTGACGTCCGGCGCAACGGCCGGCCGCCCCGGCCGCGCGCGCCGCGTCACCCCGCGCGCTGATGTTCCAGCCATGACTGGAACATCAGCACCGTCCACAGCTGGTGCTGCCAGTTCATCCGGCCGGTCTGGTGCTGCCGCCACAGGCGCTCGACCGCGGCCGCGTCGAAGAAGCCCTCTTCGCGCAGCCGCGACGGCCGCAGCAGCGCCTCGGCCCAGTCGCGCAGCGAGCCACGCAGCCAGTGGTCGACGGGCGCGCAGAAGCCCTGCTTCGGCCGGTCGATCAGCGCGGACGGCACGTACCGGTCGAGCAGCCGGCGCAGCAGCGCCTTCGACTGCCCTTCCGGCAAGCGCACCGCCGCGGGCACGCGCCACGCGAATTCGACGACGTGATGATCGAGGAACGGCATGCGCGTTTCGAGGCTGACGGCCATCGCCGCGCGATCGACCTTCGCGAGGATGTCGGTCGGCAGGTAGGTGAGCGTATCGATCGCCATCGCCTGCTCGGCGAAGCTCAGGTGCTCGGGCCATGCGGACACCGTGTCGAGCGGCGTCGGCGGCTCGTGCCCCGACAGCGCGATGCGCTCCGGATGATGCACCGCCGACATCAGCAGCCGGTACAGCCCGATGCGGCTCTCGGCCGTCATCACGTGGCCGAGCTTGTGCAGGCGGTCGCCGATGCGCGTCGCCGATTCGCGCGCCTCCACGCTGCCCCACGCACCCTGCGCGACGGCCGCGAGCTGGTCGGCGTGATCGGGCCGCAACGCATGCAACGCGGCGGCGATCCGCGCACGCACCGCCGACGGCACGCGATGCAGCTTGCGCCACAGGCGCGGCGTCAGGAAGTAGCGCGTATAGCCGCCGAACAGCTCGTCGCCGCCGTCGCCGGACAGGCTCACCTTCACGTGCCGGCGCGTCAGCTCCGACACGAGGAAGGTCGGAATCTGCGAAGCATCGGAGAACGGCTCGTCATAGATCGACGGCAGCTTCGGCACGACGCCGAGTGCATGGTCGGCCGTCACGTAGAGTTCGGTATGGCGGGTGCCGAGGTGGCGCGCGACTGCCTTCGCGTAACCGGCTTCGTCGTAGCCGGCTTCATGGAAGCCGATTGTAAACGTGTCGACCGGCGTCGCCGATTGCGCCTGCATCAGCGCGACGATCGTCGACGAATCGATGCCGCCCGACAGGAAGGCGCCGAGCGGCACGTCCGCTTCCATCTGCCGTGCAACCGCCTGGCGCAGGATCGTGTCGAGCTGGCCGACGGCTTCGTCGGCGCTGCCTTCGAACGGTTGCGCGCGGCCATCCTCGATGGCCTGTTCGAGCGTCCAGTACGCGCGGATGCGCGGCGTGTCGCGCGCATGCTCGAACTGGATGAAGGTGCCCGGCGGCAGCTTGTGGATGCCGCGATAGATCGTGTAAGGCGCGGGCACGCTCGACTGGCGCAGGTACAGGCACAGCGCGTCGCGATCGATCGCACCGTCGAAGCCCGGATAGCCGCGCAGCGCCTTCAGCTCGGACGCGAATACCAGCGCGTCGCCGATCCGGCCGTAATAGAGCGGCTTCTCGCCGATCCGGTCGCGCGCGAGCGTCAGCACCCGCGATTCGCGGTTCCACAGCGCGAACGCGAACATGCCGGTCGCGCGCCGCAACGTCGCCTCGATACCCCACGCGACGATCGCCGCGATCAGCACCTCGCTGTCGGAGTGGCCGCGCCACGCCGGTGCGCGCCCTGCGCGCTCGAGTTCCGCGCGCAGTTCGCGATGGTTGTAGATTTCGCCGTTGAAGACCATGACGTAGCGACCGCACGCGGATGCCATCGGCTGTCGGCCGTGCACCGACAGGTCGACGATCGCGAGCCGCCGGTGGCCGAGCGCGATGCCGGCTTCCGGGTCGACCCAGATCCCCTGCCCGTCCGGCCCGCGATGCGCGAGGCTTGCCGTCATCCGCGCGAGCGTGCCGCGCGCTGTCTCCTCATCGAAGGCGACGCTATTCAAAAAGCCGTCGATTCCGCACATTTGATTTGTCCGCCCCTGTTGACCATTTTCGTCACGCGTGGCGCAACCTCGCGGCCCGCCGTCCGGCGTGACGGTCGAGCCATCTTACGAAGAAATAAATCAGCAATAATTCACAGGTGAACTTCCGCACGCGCAAGAAAAAAATATCGTCAAGCGCGGCGCACGCATGATCGCCCCAAGGGGCCATATCGGATGGGAACGAAAAAAAGGGCGGTATGCCGAAGCGGCTGCCGTCGCACGCGTCAGCCCGCGCCGGTCGCCCATTTCAGCAACTGCGCGACCTCGCGGAAATGCTGCGGCTGGATCGTGCCGTTCTCGGGGGTCGTCTCGTACAGCGCCTGCGCGAGCCCGACGTTCGCGAGCGTCGGGCGCAATGCATCGCGCGCGGCACGCACGATCCGCTCGGCCGCGTCGCCCTCGCCGCGCGCGAGCACCCACGGCAGCGTGCCGATCCCGCCGTAATACAGCGCGACGGCGACGCGCGGCGAATAGACGACCACCGATGCATAGCCGATCCGGTCGGGCAGCGACGCGAACTGCGCTTCGCGCGCGAGCTGGCGGCGCTTCGCTTCGATGTGCGGATCGCCTTCGTCTTCCTTGTGCTCGCGCCGCACTTCATCGATCGACATTTTCATCTTCTGATTGAATTCGTGCCGCTGGTGCACGATGTCGATCAATGCCATCACGATGTAGATCAGCGCGGCCCAGCCGAACAGCAGCATCAGCAGCTTCACGATCAGCGCGAGGATCGAGATCGGCCGCGTGAAGCCCGACTGCACGGACGGGTCGAGCGACTCGACGATCAGCCAGCCGAGCGTCGCGACGAGCAGCGCCGTCTTCAGCAGCATCTTCGCGAGATTGACGAGGTTGCGCAGCGACCACAGGTTCTTCATCCCCTCGGCCGGGTTGAGCCGCGACAGCTGCGGCACGAGGCGGCTCCACGCCATCACGCCGCCGACCTGCACGAAGCCCGCAAGCAGGCCCGCAAGCAGCCCGGCCGCGACGATCTGCGCGGACAGCGTCGCCCAGTCGCGCGCGGCGCCGTCGATCAGCACCGCGATCCGCGCGGACGGGTCGGCCGCACCGACCGCATCGAACACGAGCCGGAACAGCGCCTGCAGCCGCGCGAACAGCGCGCCGATGCCCACCGCGAGCGCGACGCACACGCCGACGAAGAACGCCGACGAAATCGTTTCCGCGCTCTTCGGCACATCGCCTTTCTCGCGTGCCTCGCGCAGGCGTTTCGCAGTCGGCTTCTGGTCCTTTTCGGCCATCGCGGCTCCGTCGCGCTCACGCGCCGCCGTGCGCGGCGAACAGCGCGCGCAGCAACGCCATCAGCCCGCTGTCGGGGCTCAGCAGCGCATGCAGCGACGCGTACACCACCGGCAGGAACAGCACCATCATCAGCAGCGCGAGCGCGCTCTTCAGCGGCTGCGAGAACACGAAGATATTGAGCTGCGGCACCGCGCGCCCCACGAGGCCGACGCCGAGCTCGACGAGCACCAGCACGATCGTCACCGGCGCGGCGAGCTTCACCATCCATTCGAAGATCGTGTCGGTCTGGCGCACGACGAAGGTCTGCAGCATCGACGAGAAATCGGGGCCGAGCGAGCCGATCGGCCACCACGCATACGACTGCGCGAACAGCTGCACGAGCACCTGCAGCCCGCCCGCGGTGACGAACAGCGCGATCGCGACGAAGTTGAGGAATCCCGACGTCGGGCCGCCCTCATGCCCGCCCATCGGATCGAAGAACGCGGCGCTGCCGCTGCCGGTCTGGAAGTCGATCAGGTAGCCGACGCCCTGGATCGCGAACAGCACCGCGCTGAACGCGCCCGCGAGCAACATGCCGACCATCGCCTCCTTCGCAACGAGCAGGCACCACATCAGGAACGGCAGCGCGGCCACCTGCGCGGCGTCGATCGCCGGCGCGACGAACGCGGCGATCACGACGGCGATCCCGTTGCGCACGAGGCCCGTGACGATCTGCTCGTTGAATACCGGCACGACGAACATGATCGGCAACAGGCGCGGCATCACGTAGAGCAGCGGCCGCAGCATGCCTGCGACGTCGTTGAAGCCCGAGGCCGGGTCTAGCATCGGCGCTCCACGGCGGCGGGCGATGCGATGTCGGGGGGATCGTCGGAGTCGCGGGGAGCGTCGCCATCGGCGGTGGAAGCGGCCGCGTTGTCCGGATCGGCTTGCGTGTCGGCCGGCGGCGTGGTCATCTCCGCATCGAATGCAGCGGCTGCTTCGGATGACGCGTCCCCGTGGCCGGCAACGTCGGCGACCGCGGCCGCCCATGCGCCGGCCGTCGCGAAACGTCGCACCGCATAGCCGTCCGCGACTTCATCGGCATCGCGCTCGACCCGCGCGGCGCGCGCGTGCAGCGCCTTCTCGCCGGCCTTCCCGAGCTTGTCCTCGGCGGCCTGCGCCTTGCGCGCGGCGCGCTGCAGATCGGCGAGCGTCGCCTCGTGGCCACGATGCACGTGCGCGGCCTCGTTCACCGACGCATTCGCGGTGCCGATATGCCGGTCGAACGTGCGCGTGTCGGCCGCCGCATTCTGCAACGCGCGCGCCTCGCGCACGTCGTCGGCAAGCCGCGTCTGGATCGCAGCCTTCGCGGCGACCTGCTGCGCCAGCTGCGCGTGCGCGGCGTCCAGCGTACGCCGGCTCTGCGCGGCAATGCCCTGCTGGCGCGCGGCCGAGACGCGTGCGATCTGGCTGCGCATCTCGCGCACGCGCTTCAGGCGTGCGAGCGTCGCAAGCACGAGGCGGTCGTCGGCTTCAGACATGATCGTTGGCCAGCTTCGTCAGCTTCGCGAGCAGCGTGTCGAAGCGCACGTCCTCGTCCGACGCCTGCGCACAGAACGCGCCGATCGCGTCGCGCGCGCGCAGCGCGAGATCGCCGAGCCGGTCGCTGCCTTCGCGATATTCGCCGATCTGCACGAGCAGCTCGATCTCCTGGTACTTCGCGATCAGCTCGCGCACGCGCGCGGCCGCATGCTGGTGCGCGCGGCTCGCGACGAGCGGCATCACCCGCGACAGGCTCGCGAGCACGTCGATCGCCGGATAGCGGTTCGCGAGCGCGATCTTGCGCGACAGCACGATATGGCCGTCGAGGATCGAGCGCACTTCCTCGGCGATCGGGTCCGATTCCTCGTCGCCTTCGACGAGCACCGTGTAGAGCGCGGTGATCGATCCGCGCGCGCCCTGCCCCGCGCGCTCGAGCAGGCGCGGCAGCACCGCGAACGTCGACGGCGGGAAGCTGCGCCGCGTCGGCGGCTCGCCGCTCGCGAGGCCGACCTCGCGCTGCGCGCGCGCGAAGCGCGTGAGCGAATCGACCAGCAGCAGCACGCGCTTGCCCGCATCGCGAAAATGTTCGGCGATCGCGGTGGCGACCAGCGCGGATTTCACGCGCTCCATCGCCGGACGATCGGACGTCGACACGACGACGATCGAACGCGCGCGCACCTCGGGCGACAGGCTGTGCTCGATGAATTCGCGCACCTCGCGGCCGCGTTCGCCCACGAGCGCAATCACGTTCACGTCGGCCTGCGCGCCGCGCGCGATCATGCCGAGCAGCGTACTCTTGCCGACGCCGGACGGCGCGAAGATGCCGACGCGCTGCCCGATGCCGAGCGTCATCAGGCCATCGATCACGCGTACGCCGGTCGGAAACGGCGTGTCGATCATCTTGCGCGCGAGCGGATTCGGCGGGTCCTGCTGCGTCGACACCCACGCGGCGCCCGCCACCGGCCCGCGATCGTCGAGCGGCCGGCCGAGCCCGTCGAGCACGCGGCCGAACAGCCCTTCTCCCACCGGAAACACATGCTCGCGCCCGGACGGCACGACGGTCGTCTCGGGCGACAGGCCCGCCACGTCGCCGAGCGGCGTGAGCAGCGTCGTCTGCCGCGAGAAGCCGACCACTTCGGCGAGCAGCGTCGGCTGGTTCGGCGTGCGCAGCTCGCAGATTTCCCCGAGCCGCGCACGGATGCCCGTCGCGTTCAGGATCTGCCCGACCGCGTGATTGACGCGGCCCTGCACCGACACCGGCGAGAAGAACGCGAGCCCCGCGTCGAGTTCGCCGACGAGGCGGCCACGATCGAACGGCGCACCGTCGTCGTCGCCGAACGGCTGCGTATCGTCGAGCGGCGCGTTCATCGCGCGGCACCCTTCAGCGCATCGCGGCGGATCGCCTGTCGCAGTGCGTCGATCTGCAGGTCGAGGCTCGCGTCGATGCGCCCGGACGGCGTCTCGACCGTGCACGCGTGGCGTTCGAGCTGCGCGTCCTCGACGATGCGGATCTTCTGCCGGTTCGACTGCCCGGCGAATGCGCCGTCGAGCGCGTCGCGCATTTCGTCCTTGCGGCCGGGCGCGATCCGCACGATCAGGAACGCCTCGTCGCGTACGAGCGGCGCGATCCGCGCGAGCGCGGCCTCGTACAGCGTCTTTGTGCTCATCTCGCCGACGATCGCGCGCACGGCCTTCACGACGATGTCGGCCATCGCATCCTTCATCGTCTCCATCGTGCGCGCCGAGGCGAGCGCCTGCGTATATGCCTGCGCGGCCTGCTCGCGCTGCGCGCGGCGCATCCCTTCGTCGTAGCCGGCCGCCTGGCGCTTGTCGAATTCGCGCTGCGCGTCGGCGACGATGCGCGCAGCCTCGTCGCGCGCGGTGGCGATCACCGCGGACGCGTCGAGCAGCGCCGCGTATTCGCGCTCCTTGAGCACCTTGCGCTCCGACAGGAGTTGCAGGTTGTCGCTCGTGATCAGAAAAGCCAGTCCCATGACGCAAGCCTCTCGGGAATCAGAAACAGGAACATCAGCTCGCCGAACTGGTCGCGCTGCGCGCGGTTCAGCCAGTACGGCGCTTCGTCGTCGATCGCGCGGTGGAATTTCAGGCGCGTGCGCCGCGCGACCGCATCGCCCGCCACGCCGATGAAATCCGCCAGCAGCCGCCCGCCGCGCGCGCGAATCACGGCAGGCAACGCAGCGGGATCGGCGCGCCACGGCTCGAGCGTTTCGGCGAGCGCACCGAATTCCGGCGCGCGTTCGAGCGCGAGTTCCAGTGCGTCGGCGCCGAGCTTCGCCGCGACTTCGGCGCGGATGCGCCGCGCGGCCAGCGCATCGCGCAGCCAGGTG
>NZ_JAAGPO010000244.1:0-13359 GCF_017104825.1 Burkholderia sp. Ac-20345
TTCCGCGTCATAGCCGCGCACGCCGGCCGCGACGCCGGGCGGGCTCGCGTTCAGCGCGGACGACAGCGTGATCGCGTCGGTCCAGCCGAGCCACTGGCTCAGCCGGTCAGACAGCGTCTGCCGGGATTCCGCGACGTCGGCATCGGCCAGGCGCGCGAGCAACCGGACGAGCGCCGGGCCGCTCAGCGCCGGGCGCGGAGGTGCTTGCACCATGCTGCAAACCATCAAAAAAGGCAGCAGTTTACACGTCGCCGGGAGGTCGGCCGCCAGAATCGGGGAAGCGGTGCAGTCCGGAGCGGCGTGCGACACACGCGAACGCCCGCCGCGCAAGGCTTGGCGGGCGATCGGGGGCCGCCGCGGCGACGGTCCGGCCGCGCCGTTGCCGTTGCCGTTGCCGTTGCCGTTGCCGTTGCCGTTGCCCTTGCCCTTGCCCTTGCCCTTGCCCTTGCCCTTGCCCTTGCCCTTGCCCTTGCCCTTGCCCTTGCCCGCAGCCGTGTCGCCCGCCGGTTGCGAATACCGTCTGACGATACCTGCCGCGTTGCGCTACCATCGCAGCACCCGTCGAGCCACGCGTGCCGGCCGCGGGCTGCGCCGCCGAGACCGGGCGCCACCGACCCACAACGACAACAGACGGGCCCGGCCCGACCGCACACGATGCTTGCCAATCTCGTCACGCGCCTGCGCGACCGTTTCGGCAAACCGCCGACCCCGCAGGCCTTCGCCGAACGCCTGATCGCCACGCTGCGCGCATCGGGCGACACGCGCACCTGGCGCCACGAGGACGAGAAGGGCTGCCTCGTCCAGTCGGATGCCCCGTCGACCATCATCAACCTGAACAACCTGTTCCGCGACTACGCGGCCGCGAAGCCGTCCGAGCGGGACACCGTGCTGAAGCGGCAGGCGAGCGCGATGATGGAGCACGAGATCCCGACGGATTTCGCCGCCGCGCGCGCGAAGCTGCGCCCCGTGATCCGCAGCGCGACCGAGCGCTGCGTGGCGGCGCTGCAAACGACCGGGCAGATCGGCATCACGGTGCTGGCGTTCCGGCCGCTGTGCGAGAACATCGAGATCGGCATCGCGTATGACGGCGAGTTCAACATCGCGCGCCTGCCGACCTCGACGCTCGACCAATGGGGCGTCTCGTTCGACGAAGCATGCGACATCGCGATCGACAACCTGCGGGCCGAATCGTCGACGCCGTGGGCCGCGCTACCGAACGGGGTATTCCTGTCGCAATTCGACGACTCCTACGACGCGGCACGGCTGCTGCTGACCGACCTGCTCCACCGCCAGCCGATCGCCGGCGCGCCGGTCGTGATGGCACCGAACCGCGCAGTGCTGCTGCTCACCGGCGACCGCAATCCGGCCGGGCTGGCAGCGATGGTCGACCTTGCCGAACAGGCGCAGGCGCAGCCGCGCCCGCTGCCGCCGCTGATGCTGCGCTGGGATGGCACCGCCTGGCGGCGCTTCGTGCCGGAAGGGCTCGAATCGAAGCTGCACGCGCTGCGCATCGGCGAACTCGCGGGCGACTACCAGGATCAGCGGATGCTGCTCAACGACCTGCATGAGCAAGACGGCACCGACATCTTCGTGGCGACCTACTCGGTGTACAAGCGCCAGGACGGCAGCCTGTTCAGCGTCGGCGTGTGGAGCGACGGCGCGCCTTCCCTGCTGCCCGAGACGGATATCGTCGCGCTCCATCGCGCGTCGACGGGACAGTCCGCCTACGTGCCGATGGCCGAGCTGCTGCACACGTGCGGCGACCTGATGACGGCCACCGGGCATCGCCCGGTGCGGTATGAAGTGAAGGAATTTCCGGACGACACGCGGTTCGCGGCGCTGCTGGAGCGGTTCAGCGAAGCCTGATGCCGATGCGCGTTCGCGCGGTGCGCGCCGGCGGCCAGCCACGGAAATGGCCAGCCGCCGTGCGATGCAGATCGGGAATGGAAGCCGTCAGATGCCCGCTTTCGGTGCATTCAGGATCAGTCGCAGCCCGAGCAGCGTGATCGCGCCGGCCGCGACGCGGTCGACCCACTTCTTCGCGCGCAGGTAGAGCTCGCGCGGCCGGCGGGTGGAAAAGCACAGCGCGACGATCGTGTACCAGCCGAACTCGACGCCGAACACGAGCGGCGGCAGCGCCAGATAGCACCACACCGGCGGATGCTGCGGGAGCAGTGCCGCGAAGATGCTGCCGTACCAGATCGCCGTCTTCGGGTTGCTGAGCTGGGTCGTGAGGCCCGTCCAGAACGACTTGCGCGCGCTGCCGCCGGCCATCGCCTGCGGATCGTCCATCGCGATCGGCCGGTCGGCGCCGCGCCAGATCTTCGACGCCATGTAGATCAGGTACGCGCCGCCCGCCACCTTGAGGCCCACGTACAGCCATTCGACGGCCTGCAGCAGCGTATAGAGCCCGGCCAGCGCGACACCGCCGAACACGATGCCGCCGATGCCCATGCCGAGCGCGGTGGCGAGCCCGTCGCGGCGCGACAGCCCGATCGAATTGCGGGCAACCAGCACGAAGCTCGGGCCCGGAATCATCGCGCCGAGAAACAGCGCGGCCAGGATGGCGAGTACGGCAGCCGATGCAGTCATCGAAGTCTCCTTGGTGAGCGACGTCGAATCGCCGACGCCTGCGGGTCGTTTCCAACGGTCGAAGCGCCGATTCTGGCACGCTTCACGCATGGCCGAAAGCCGCCCTGCGCTGCTATGCTGGCCCTCTTTTCCGTCATTCGCGCCGCCACCCATGATCGAGATCCGCGCTGCCCGCTATCCCGACGACGCCCGCGTCGTCGAGGCGATCTTCCGCGAGTACATCGCGAGCCCCACCGTCAGCCTCGAATTCCAGGACTACGAGCCTGAGATTGCCGCGCTGCCCGGCAAATACGCGGCGCCGCGCGGGCTGCTGCTGCTCGCGTGGCAAGGCGAGTGCGCGGTGGGCTGCGCGGCGTTTCGCGAAATCGACGCGACGACGTGCGAGATGAAGCGCGTCTACGTGCGCCCCGAAGCACGCGGGCTGAACGTCGGCCGCCAGCTCGTCGAACGGCTGCTGCGCGACGCGAAGGCCGCCGGCTATGCGCGCATGTGCCTCGACGTGCTGCCCGAGTTCGTCGCCGCGCGGCAACTGTATGCGTCGCTCGGCTTCACGCCCGCGCCGCCCGTCGCATTCAATCCGGTGCCGGGCACCGAGTTTCTCGGGCGGGATTTGTAACATCTCGCCGTCGGCACCTCTTTCTCCCTTTCGACCGGACACCCTGTCATGCGCATGTCCCGCCTGCCCATCGTGCTCCTCCCGCTGCTCGCCGCGCTGTCGCTCGACGCCCGCGCCGGCGACCTGCCGAAATCGATCGCCGCGCAGTTGCCGGCCGGCTACCAGCCGCTGCTCGCGCATGCCGGGCCGGATCTCGACAACGGGCGGCACAGCTTTCTCGTCGTCGTGCATCGGGCGGTCGATACGCGCGAGCAGCCGTCGCCGCGTCCGCTGCTGATCTTCGAGGAACAGCCCGACCACGCATTCCGGCTCGCCGCCCGCAACGACCAGGTCGTGCTGCGCGCGAACGAAGGCGGCCAGTGCGACCCGTTCGATCCCGAAGATGCGGCCGACAACGGCTTCGCGATCAAAGGCCACTATTTCACCGTGCAGAACTTCGTCGCGTGCGGGCAGCACTGGAGCGACTACGTGACGTTCCGCTACGACCCGCGCACGCACGGGTGGCTGTTTTCGAACCGGATCGTCACCCAATCGTTTCCGCTCGACGACCAGCCCGACCACGTCACCGTCACGCGCGCCGACGCGCACCGGCCGGTGTCGTTCAGTCAGTGGCAACGCAAGGACTGAAGCGGCCGGGGCAACGCGCCGAGACCGGTTGCATCGTGCTCCGGCCGGTGCGGGCAGGGCCAGACGCCGTCATGCCCCGCTGCTCCCACCCTGCCCGCACTCGCGAGCGCACGCCAACAGGACTACCATAAGCGCTCGCCGTCGCGCGACCGCGCGCCGGCCTCGCACGCGGCTCGCCCGCACGCGTTCCCTCGCTGCACCTGCACAGGAGGACGTCATGACGCAACACTTCGACGCGATCGTCATCGGCACCGGGCAGGCCGGGCCGCCACTCGCCGCGCGGCTGTCCGGCTCGGGAATGAAAGTCGCGATCATCGAGCGCGGCCGCTTCGGCGGTACGTGCGTGAACACCGGCTGCATCCCCACCAAGACACTGATCGCGAGCGCGTACGCCGCCCACCTCGCGCGGCGGGGCGGCGAATACGGCGTGTCGGTCGGCGGCCCCGTCACCGTCGACATGAAAGCCGTGAAGGCGCGCAAGGACCAGATCTCCGGCCGCTCGAACCAGGGAGTCGAGCAATGGGTGCGCGGCCTCGCGAACACCACCGTGTTTCAGGGCCACGCCCGCTTCGAGCGCGCCAACACGGTGCGCGTGGGCGACGCACTGCTCGAAGCGGAACGCATCTTCATCAACGTCGGCGGGCGCGCGCAGGTGCCGGCCATGCCGGGCCTCGATACGGTGCCGTACCTGACCAACTCGACGATGATGGACGTCGACTTCCTGCCCGAGCATCTCGTGATCGTCGGCGGCAGCTACATCGGGCTCGAATTCGGCCAGATGTATCGCCGCTTCGGCTCGAAGGTCACGATCGTCGAGAAAGGTGATCGCCTGATCCGACGCGAGGACGAGGACGTGTCGCAGGCCGTGCGCGACATTCTCGAGAAGGACGGGATCGACGTGCAGCTCGATGCGACCTGCCTGAGCGCACGACGCGACGGCAGCGGCATCGCGGTCGGCCTCGACTGCGCGGGCGGCGGCCGCGAGGTCGCAGGCTCGCACCTGCTGCTCGCGGTCGGACGCGTGCCGAACACCAACGATCTCGGGCTCGACCGTGCGGGCGTCGCGACCGACGCGCGCGGCTATATCGAGGTGGACGAACAGTTGCGCACGAACGTGCCCGGCATCTGGGCGCTTGGCGACTGCAACGGGCGCGGCGCGTTCACGCACACCGCGTACAACGACTTCGAGATCGTCGCGGCCAACCTGCTCGACAACGATCCGCGCAAGGTGTCCAATCGCATCGCGGCGTACGCGTTGTACGTCGATCCGCCGCTCGGCCGTGTCGGCATGACGCTCGCGGAAGCGAAGCAGACCGGCCGCCGGCTGCTGGTCGGCACGCGCCCGATGACGCGGGTCGGCCGCGCGGTGGAAAAAGGCGAGAGCCTGGGCTTCATGAAGGTGATCGTCGACGCGGACAGCCACGCGATTCTCGGCGCGTCGATCCTCGGCGTGACCGGCGACGAAGTCGTGCACGGGATGCTCGACGTGATGGCCGCCGGCGCGCCGTACACGACGATCAGCCGCGCGATGCACATCCACCCGACCGTGTCGGAACTCGTGCCGACGCTGCTGCAGGATCTGCATCCGGTCGAATGACGCGCGGCGGGCGGCTGCGCATCGGTGTCGCACGGGTGTCGAACGGTATGCGAAGATGGCCGCTCGCCACGACACCCGGAAATGCCATGGACCGCCTGCAAGCGATGCAGATCTACGTACAGATCGTCGAACGCGGCAACTTCACGCAGGCCGCCGACGCGCTGCAACTGCATCGGCCGGCCGTGACGAAAGCCGTGCAGCAGCTCGAACAGGAACTCGGCGTCCGGCTGCTGAACCGCAGCACGCGCCGTGTCAGCGTGACCGCCGAAGGCGAGGCGTTCCATGCGCGCTGCGTGCAGTTGCTCGGCAGCATCGATGACGCGTTCGCGTCGTTCCCGAAGCAGCGCGCGATACCGAAAGGCCGGTTGCGCATCGACATCGCGCTCGCGCTGGCGAAGACGGTCGTGATTCCGGCGCTGCCCGATTTCCAGCAGCGCTATCCGCAGATCGAGCTCGTGCTCGGCGCGAGCGACCAGCCGGCCGACCTGATCGGCGAAGGCATCGACTGCGTCGTGCGGGTCGGCAAGCTGAAGGATTCGAGCATGATCGCGCGCACGGTCGGCACGGTGCCGATGGTCACGTGTGCGTCGCCCGCCTATGTTTCCCGCCACGGTTTGCCGCGTACGCTCGACGACCTTCGTGCGCATCGGGCGGTCAACTTCTTTACCGGCAGCAATCGCAAGGTGCTCGAATGGACGTTCCGCCCGCACGGCGAAACGGTCGCGGTGAAGCTCGCGAGCAGCCTGCTTACCGACAATTCGGAAGCGCTGCTGTCCTGCGGGCTGGCCGGCCTCGGCATCGTGCATGCGTTGCGGCCCGCGCTGCAGCCGAGCATCGACTCGGGCCAGTTGATCGAACTGCTGCCCGGCGTGCCGGCCGAGCCGAAGCCGGTGTCGGTGCTGTACCCGAACCGCGCGCATCTGTCCGACAAGGTGCGTGCGTTCATCGACTGGCTGACCGAGCTGTTTGCGCGGCGTTATCCGGCGTAGACCGGATCACGAACGCGCACGAATGCAGACGGATGAACCGACTTCACCGGCAGCCGCACAGCGCCGCGCAAAAAGCGCCACGCGGCTGCGTCGTCTTGCTCACCGCGCGACCCGATAGCCGATCGACCGCTCCATGTATCGCGCCAGTTGCTCGCGGGAAAATGCCGGCTGCTCGATTCCGCTGCCTTCGAGAAATTCGATCACGTTGCGGCAGTCCCACACGTAATTGTTCTGATACAGCTCGGCCGTGGACATCCCATCGCGAATGTTGTCGTCGAACAGGCTCAACAGCGGATAGAGCGGTGCGTCGATATCGGTCTTCCACGCATCGCGCCAGTCGCGGAACGGCACGATCCGGAATCGCAGGCCGAAGTAACGCTCCAGCTTCGAGAAAAATTCCCGAAGCGTCAGGTTGGCCTCGGGCGAATTGATCAGGTTGAATTTCCGCCCCAGCGCGGCCGGATTGCGCGAAATCCACGCAAGCGCTTTCGTCATGTAGTCCACGGTCGTCAACCCTTCGCGCAGGTCCTGCAGGTCGGGCACGGTGCCGAGCGCCATGCACGTCTTCACCAGCCGCCCCCACCATTGATAGTCTGCGCTGACGCCCGTCTCGCTGTGAAACGTCGCGTAGCCGAGCCGGAAGGTCATCAGAGGCAGGCCGCGCTGCTCCGCCAGGTCGGCCATTTTCTCCATCACCCATTTGCTGCGCGTGTAGCCGATATCCTCGAGCACCGCGGGCAGGTTCTGATCGATGTCGTCCGCTTCGGTCATCATCGCCTTGCCGGTAAAGCGATGCCCCCAGCTGTACACCGAGATCGTCGACAGCAGGATCAGCGCCTTGGTGCGCCGGCACCCGGCGAAAGCGAGGATCTGGAACAGACCGTCCACGTTGATCTTCTTCATGTACGAATACGGCTGGATGAAATTGACCGCGCCCGCGGAGTGGTAAACGATGTCGATTTCGTCGGCCAGCGCCGCGTAGTCGCGTTCGTTCAACCCGAAGCGCACCTGCGTGAGATCGCCCGCCCACACGCGGATGCGGGATCGCTCGTCCGCCCCGAGGTCCACGTCGTGGGCGCGCAGTTTTTCGTCGATCCGCGACCGCCCTGCGGCGACATCCTCCGCGCGCACCAGGCAATGCACGATCGCCGACGTCGTCGCGAGGAGTTCGGCCAGCAAATGAACGCCGACGAAGCCCGTGGCACCCGTCAACAGAATCGTGCGCGGGCGCGCCAGCAGCGCGTTGTCGAACGCGTCGCTGAAATCCGCCTGTTCCGGCACGCGGATATCATCCGCGAGCACATAAACGGGCTCGCGGTCGATCTCGAGCGCCGCCGCGACTCGCCGCCCGATTTCGCCTGCCAGCCCTTCCACCGATTGATGCTCGTAGACGTCCCGGATCAGCATCTTCGTCCCCGCGGCATCCGATAGCGCCCTCGCGAGCTTCGCCGTCAACAACGAATTACCGCCGATGTCGAAGAAACTGTCGGTCTTGAGAAACGACGCATGGCCGGTCAACGCGACGAATGCATCCGCCACGATCCGCTCGACGGCGGTGTACGGTTCCCGCTCCGTCCGGTTGCGCCGTTCGTCCTGGTAAAGATGCTGCAGAGCAGCCCGGTCGGTTTTGCCGTTCGCCGTCACCGGCATCTCGTCGAGCAGCACGTGACCAACGGGCCACATGTAATCGGGCAGGTATTGCCGCACGCTTGCCTTGAGCGCGTCGACGACACGGTCGGGCGGCGCAGCGGGATCGCCCGGCACGGCGAACGCGACCAGTTCCTTCCCGGTTCCGGCAGCGCGGGGCAGCGCAAGCACCAGCGCCTTGCGTACCACGCCGGACCTGACGAGCACCGATTGAATTTCGCTCAGTTCGACCAGATTGCCGCGAATCTTGACCTGATCGTCCAGGCGGCCGAGAAACTGGATCGAGCCATCGTTCAGCCAGCGCCCGAGATCTCCCGTGCGATAGATGATCCGGTCCAGAAGTTTGGGGTGCTGACGGAATTTCTCGCGAGTCAATGCAGGGTTGTTCAGATAACCGCGCGCCAGGCCCGGCCCGCCGATGCAGATCTCGCCGACGTCGCTCTCCCCTGCCACCTCCTGCGCATCGTTCAGGATCAGGATTTCGGTCCTGCCGACCGGGCGTCCGATCGATGCCGGACGGCCGAGCGTTGCACTCGGAACGACGTGACACGTCGCGAAGATCGTCGCTTCGGTCGGCCCGTAGTAATCGACCACCGTGTAACCGATTCGATCGGTATCGACCGGATCGAGCTTTTCGCCGGCCGTGAACAGATACTCGAGCTTCAGGTCCGCCGGCTGGCCGACACCCACCACGTCGGCCACCATCACGGTGGGCACGTACGCATGCGTAATCCGGTGACGGGTGAAGAAACCGACGAGCGCATCGGCATCGAAACGCGTATCGTCGTCCGGCAAGAACAGCGTCGCGCCCGCGCAGAGGGCCGACCAGATTTCCCACTGCGACACATCGAAACCGAGGCCGGCCATCAGCGTCGCTCGACTTTCTGCCTTCATCGAAAAGCGCGCGTTGTGCCAGTCGACGAGTGTGGCCACGGCGGCATGTTCGACGATGACGCCTTTCGGCGCACCGGTGGAGCCGGACGTGAAGATCACGTAGATCGCGCCATCGGGCGCATCGGCGCGTTGCGTCGCATGCGCGTCATCCCGATCCGGTCGCTGCGCGGACAGGTCGGCCACGCTGATGAACGGAACGGCCGTATCCCGGGGCGTCGCGCGAGCCGTCAACACCAGCGACGCATTGCATTGCCGCAGGATGATGTCCTTGCGGGCGTCGGGATAGCGTTCGTCGATCGGGACATAGGTCGCACCGGCCTTCAGGATGCCGAGGATCCCGACGATGAAGTCGGCGTTACGCGCCGCCTCGATCGGCACCAGGCTGCCGTGCCCGACGCCCCGGTCCTGCAATGCAGATGCAACCGCGTCGCTCCGACGGTCCAGCTCGCGGTAACTCAGGCATTCGTGCTCCGACACCACGGCCGACGTGTCTCCTCCGACGGCCGCACGCATCTGAAACGTCTCGAGCACGTTCGATTGAGTCGTCATCGTTTTTATTCCTCATATCGAAACGAACAAATCCCAATATAGGTTTCATTGAATAAAAAGCAATTTTGCGCACGAGATGCCAGGCATCCGCAACGCACGGCGAAACGATGAAGACGTTTGGTGCGATTGGCGAAGCACTCGACGATGCGCCGAATCCGGTAACCGATCTCGTCGATTGTTATTCGCCGAATAACAATCAATGATCCGTCGGCACGTTCCTCCGGCGCGGGTACGCGCCTACAGTGCTCCTTCATCGACACCCGTTCATTGAAGGAGCCCTCCATGTCCCGCATCGTTCGTTTCCACCGCGTCGGCGGCCCCGACGTCCTGCAGATCGACACCGTCGACGTGCCCGCGCCGGGCCCCGACGAAATCCAGTTGCGCGTGAAGGCGATCGGCCTCAATCGCGCGGAAGTCATGTACCGCAGCGGCGAATACACGTTCATGCCGCGCTTGCCCGCTGCGCTCGGCTACGAGGCATCGGGCATCGTCTCGGCGGTCGGCCGCAACGTGACGGCGTTCGCCGAGGGCGATGCGGTGAGCGTCGTGCCTGCGTTCTCGTTCGCCGACTACGGGATGTACGGCGAGGTCGTCAACGTGCCCGTATATGCGGCGGTCAGGCATCCGGCAAGCCTGTCGTTCGAGGAAGCGGCCGCGACGTGGATGATGTTCGTCACGGCCTGGGGCGCACTGATCGAACTCGGCGGGCTGCAGCGCGGCGACGCGGTGCTGATCGGCGCCGCGTCGAGCAGCGTCGGGCAAGCGGCAATCCAGATCGCGAACCACGTCGGCGCGGTGCCGATCGCGCTGACGCGCGGCGAATCGAAGCGCCAGGCGCTGCTCGACGCGGGTGCGAAGCACGTGATCGTCGGCAGCCCTGCGGACCTGCCGCAGCAGGTGGCGGACATCACCGGCGGCACCGGCGCGCGCCTCGTGTTCGATCCGGTCGGTGGCCCCGACGCGGCGAACCTGCTGCGCGCGCTGGCCACGAACGGCACGTTCTTCCAGTACGGCGCGCTCGACACGCGCGACATCCCCGTGCCGGTGATGGACCTGCTCGCGCGCCACCTGACGCTGCGCGGCTACGAGCTGTTCGAGATCACCGGCGACGCGCAGAAGCTCGAACGCGCGAAGCGCTTCATCGTCGACGGGCTCGCGGCCGGCGCGCTGAAGCCGCTGATCGATCGCACGTTCGCGTTCGACGACATCGTGGAAGCGCATCGATACATGGAAGCCGGCGCACAGGTCGGGAAGATCGTCGTCACGGTCTGAACGTTGTCATGCAGGCGTGCCGTTTGAAAAGACGGCACAACCGCCGCGCCCGCTCAGCTTTCGAAATACCGCGGCCGGTCGATATCGGCCAGCAGCCCGGGCTGCGTCGGCGCCCAGTCGAGCAATGTACGCGTGCGCTCGCTCGTGGCCGGTGCATCCATCCCCGCGAACATCGCGAACCAGCCGAAGTGTTCGCCGGCTTCAGCCGCCGTTTTCGCGACGACCGGCACGTTCAGCCGCCGGCCGATCACTTCCGCGATTTCCCGGAACCGCACGCCGGTATCGTCGACCGCGTGATAGCGCGCGCCGGCCGCACCGCGTTCGATCGCGAGCCGGTACACGCGCGCCGCATCGAGCCGGTGCACGCCCGGCCAGCGATTGGCGCCGTCGCCGAGATAGGCCGATACCCTCTTCTCCCTCGCGAACGCAATCAGGTGCGGCACGAAGCCGTGATCACCGTCGCCGTGCACGGACGGCGGCAAGCGCACGACCGACGCGTGCACGCCGCGCGCCTCCAGCGCGACCGCGGTCGCTTCGGACGCACGTGGATAGGTCGACGACACCGGCACGTGCGGATCATCCTCCGTCGCCGCGCGCCCGGGTGCGACGAGCGCGAGGCCCGACGTGACGACCAGCGGCCGCGCCGAGCCCGCGAGCACCGCGCCGATCGTCTCGATCGCATGACGGTCGAGCTCGCAGTTCTGCGCGAAACACGAGAAGTCGTGATTGAATCCCGTATGGATCACCGCATCGGCGGCTTCTGCGCCGCGCGTGAGGCTGTCGAGATCCTCCAGGGACCCGCGATGAACGTCGGCGCCAGCCGCGGCAACCGACGCAGCGGCCGCATCGGACCGCGCAAGGCCGAGCACCGAGTGCCCGGCGGCAACGAGTTCGGCCACGACGGCAGAGCCGACGAACCCCGACGCTCCAGTAACAAAGACACGCATGTTCAACACCTCCGGATGGCATGGAGGCTTACTATCTGTCGACGGCCGCTCGCGGTGAAGTCGTGACGGTTTACCGGTAAACGAACTAACAGGACATGGCTGACGCCCCCGACAACCTGCTCGGCGCGTACCTGCGGGACCGCCGCGAGAAACTCGACCCGGCCGCGCTCGGGCTGCCGGCCACGCGCCGCCGCACGCCGGGACTGCGGCGCGAAGAAGTCGCGCAGCGCGCACACGTGAGCACCGCGTGGTACACGTGGCTCGAACAGGGGCGCGGCGGTGCGCCGTCGGCCGACGTGCTCGACCGGCTCGCCCGTGCGCTGCTGCTGAACGATGCCGAGCGCGAGCACCTGTTCCTGATCGGTGTCGGCCATCTGCCGGAAGTGCGCTATCACGCGACCGACCATGTGTCGCCGCGGGTGCAGCACGTGCTCGATTCGCTCGACGCGAGCCCCGCGATCGTGCGCTCGGCGACGTGGGACGTCGTCGCGTGGAACGATGCGGCGGCCGCGACGCTGACCGACTACACGACGCTGTCGCCGGAACGACGCAACATCCTGCGGCTCATCTTCGTCGATCCGCACGTGCGCGGCGTACAGACGAACTGGGAGCGCGTCGCGCGGTTCGCGGTGGGCGCGTTTCGCGCCGACGTCGCGCGCGGTGGTGCGACGCAGGCCGTGCAGGCATTCGTCGACGAGATGCGCGCGACGAGCGCCGAGTTCGACGCGCTGTGGCGCGACCACGATATCCGCTCGCACGAAGAAGGGACCAAGGAGCTCCACCATCCTGCTGTCGGACGAATCGCGCTCGAATACTCGGCGTTCGCTGTGAGCGGCCGGCCCGACCAGACGCTCGTGATCTTTACGCCGGAAACGGCGGCCGATCGCGTGCTCGTCCGGACGCTGGTGGTCGCGCGCAAGCAAGCACTGGCCGAGCAGATGCCCGTCGCATGACGGTTCGCGTTTCATCTGATGAACGCGCCGTCGCCCGATATCACCGGCCGCCGCGAGCCGCGCCCATCCGGCCCCATCGCCCGGGGCGAACCCATCGCATTCCGCACTGATTCCCAGTCGAATATTTAATTTTCACCTCGCGTAGCGGGCGCTTACCCTTTCGGCATCGCATCACAGGGCCACCGGCCCCTCCCTGGAGCATCCCGATGTCCGACCCCGGCACCGCGCAAGCCGTCCACCGCCCGCAGGCGGCTTCCGTGTCCTATGGCGCGCTCGCGCTGCTGGTGCTCGCCGGCCTCAACCTGCGACCGTTCCTGACCGCGTTCGGCCCCGTGCTCGACGTCGTGCGCGCCGATACGGGCCTCGGCTTTCGTGCGGCCGCGCTGCTGACCACGCTGCCATTCGTGCTGATGGGGGTCGTCGCCGGGATCGGTGTCGGGCTCGCGCGGCGCGTCGGCGAGCACCGTGCGCTGACCGTCGCGCTGGCGCTGATCGCGGCCGGCTGCACGGCCCGCCTGTGGACCGGCGGCAGCGCCGGCCTGATCGCGACCGCGATCGTCGCGGGCGCCGGCGTCGCCGTGGTCCAGGCACTCGTGCCCGGCCTCGCGAAACGCTGGTTCGTCGACCGGCTGCCGCTCGCGATGGGCCTCTACTCGGCCGCGTTGGTCGGCGGTGG
>NZ_JAAGPO010000245.1:0-13185 GCF_017104825.1 Burkholderia sp. Ac-20345
TGCCGCGCAGGTCGAGGTCGATCGAGCGGCCCGTCGCATCGTCGAAGATCAGGATCGCGCCGGGCATCGCATCGCCGGCAGCCTGCCGGACCGCGAGCGCGACCGTCGCGAGCGGGCCCGACGCGAGCCGCCGGTGGCCGTCGAAAGCCGTGCAGGAAGGAAGGAGTGTGGTGTTGGTCATCGTGGTCGCCCGCGGGCTGGAATCGGAATGTCGCTATTTTTATCCGGGTATAAATTGGATGTCAATAACATCCGGGTAAAATATGGCAGTGACATCAACACGGCCCTCGGTCGATCGATTCAAATCGTGAATCGATCAAGTCAGCAATTGGCATGAAAGCGCAATTTTCGACATGACAGAATGACCCGGACGCCCTGCCCTCGGGCAGCGGCGTCCGGCCTCCGGCCGGCATCACCCACACGAATGGCGCGCACCGATGCGCCTGCCGCACGACGGCACCTTCCGCCCTTCGGAGGAGACAAGTCATGAATCCGCTTCACGCGCTGCCGGCGTCCGCGTCGGCAACGGCTCAGCGCACACGCGTGCGCTGGCTGGTGCTGGCCGTCCTGTTCGCGGTCACGACGATCAACTACGCGGATCGCGCGGCTATCGCGATCGCGGGCCCGAGCCTCGCCCGCTCACTGCACCTGAGCCACGTGCAGATCGGCTTCATCTTCTCCGCGTTCGGCTGGTCGTACGTGGTCGCGCAACTGCCGGGCGGCTGGCTGCTCGACCGCTACGGGTCGCGCATCGTCTATGCGTTCAGCATCTTCTTCTGGTCGCTGTTCACGCTGCTGCAGGGCTCGATCGGCTTCTTCGGCGGCGCGGCCGCGTTCGCGCTGCTGTTCGGGCTGCGCTTCCTGGTGGGCGCGGCCGAGGCGCCGTCGTTCCCGGCCAATAGCCGGATCGTGTCCGCGTGGTTCCCGGCCGCCGAACGCGGCACCGCGTCGGCGATCTTCAACGCCGCGCAGTACGCGGCGACCGTCGTGTTCGCGCCGCTGATGGGCTGGCTCGTGCACGCGTTCGGCTGGCAGTCGGTGTTCGCGGTGATGGGCGTGCTCGGCTTCGCGTTCGTGCTGGTGTGGAACCGCACGATGTACGACCCGAAGGACCACCCGAACATCAACCGCGCGGAACTCGACTACCTCGCCGAAGGCGGTGCGCTCGTCAACATCGACCAGGCGACCGGCGGACGCGACGGCGGCCCGTCGATGCGCCACGTGAAGGCGCTGCTGAAGAGCCGGATGCTGATCGGCGTGTACGTCGCGCAGTACTGCATCAACGCGCTCACCTACTTCTTCATCACGTGGTTTCCCGTCTATCTCGTGCAGGCGCGCGGGATGTCGATCCTCAACGCGGGGCTCGTCGCGTCGATCCCGGCCGTGTGCGGGTTCCTCGGCGGGATTCTCGGCGGCGTCGTGTCCGACGGGCTGCTCAAACAGGGCCGCTCGCTGTCGGTCGCGCGCAAGGTGCCGATCGTGATCGGCATGCTGCTGTCGATGTCGATGATCGTCTGCAACTACACCGATTCGCACGTGCTCGTCGTGCTGTTCATGGCGCTGTCGTTCTTCGGCAAGGGGCTCGGCGCACTTGGCTGGGCCGTCAACGCCGACACCGCGCCGCGCCAGATCGCGGGCTTGAGCGGCGCGCTGCTCAACACGTGCGGCAACCTCTCCAGCATCACGACGCCGATCGCGATCGGCTACATCGTCGACCGCAGCGGCTCGTTCAACGGCGCGCTCGTCTATGTCGTCGCGCACGCGCTCGTCGCCGTGATCTGCTACCTGTTCGTCGTCGGCGACATCCGCCGCGTCGAGCTTCAATGAACGGCACGGGCCGCGCCGGCGCAGCCGGCGGCCCGCGCACCACCGGAACCAGGAGCGAACCGATGTCCGAATCCCGCCGTGCCGGCACCCCGCGCGTCACGCGCATGCAGGTGATTCCCGTCGCCGGCCGCGACAGCATGCTGCTCAATCTGTGCGGCGCGCACGCGCCGTATTTCACGCGTAACCTCGTGATCCTCGACGACAGCAGCGGACACACGGGCGTCGGCGAAGTGCCGGGCGGCGAAGGCATCCGCCACGCGCTCGAGCGCATGACGGATCTCGTGGTCGGCCAGTCGATCGGACGCTACCAGGCGACGCTCAACGCGGTGCGCGCGGCGCTGTCCGGCGCGGGCCCGGGTGCGGGCCGCACGATCCGGCACGAGGTGACGTCGGCCGGCGAGGCGGCCGTGCTGCGCCAGCCGCACGAGATCAACCTGCGGCTCGACAACGTGATCACCGCGATCGAGGCGGCGCTGCTCGACCTGCTCGGCCAGCATCTCGATGTGCCGGTGGCAGCCCTGCTCGGCGAAGGCCAGCAGCGCGACGCGGTGCCGATGCTCGCTTATCTGTTCTATATCGGCGATCGCGGCCGCACCGACCTGCCGTATCGCGACGAAGCGCAAGCGCGCACCCCTTGGTTCCGGCTGCGCAACGAGGAGGCGCTCACGCCGGCCGCGATCGCGCGGCAGGCCGAAGCCGCGGTCGATCGCTACGGCTTCGCCGATTTCAAGCTGAAGGGCGGCGTGATGGCCGGCGCCGACGAGATGGAGGCGATCGCCGCGATCAAGGCGCGCTTCCCCGACGCCCGCGCGACGCTCGACCCGAACGGCGCGTGGTCGCTCGACGAGGCCGTCGCGCTGTGCCGCGGGCAAGGCCACCTGCTCGCGTATGCGGAGGATCCGTGCGGGCCGGAAGGCGGCTATTCGGGCCGCGAGGTAATGGCCGAATTCCGCCGCGCGACGGGGATCCCGACCGCGACCAACATGATCGCGACCGACTGGCGGCAGATGGATCATGCGGTACGGCTGCAGGCGGTCGACATCCCGCTCGCCGATCCGCATTTCTGGACGATGCAGGGGTCGGTGCGGCTCGCGCAGCTGTGCCGCGACTGGGGGCTCACGTGGGGCTCGCACTCGAACAACCACTTCGACGTGTCGCTCGCGATGTTCACGCATGCGGCAGCAGCCGCGCCCGGCACGATCACCGCGATCGATACTCACTGGATCTGGCAGGAAGGCGATGCACGGCTCACGCGCGAGCCTCTGAAGATCGTCGGCGGCCAGGTGGCCGTGCCGGAGCGGCCGGGGCTCGGGATCGAGCTCGACATGGCGCAGGTCGAGGCCGCGCACGCGCTGTACAAGGAGGTCGGTGGTACGGCGCGCGACGATGCGGTCGCGATGCGCTATCTCGTGCCGGGGTGGACGTACGATCCGAAGCGGCCGAGTTTCGGGCGGGGGTGAGGGTGGCGGCGGGTGGCGGCGGGTGGTTGCCAAACACCGGAAACGCCCGCATCCTGCTGGCTGCCTGAACCTGCCCGCGTGGCGACCGGTTCGGGCGGCCCGTCCACCCGAAAAAGAACCGCCCGTCATGACGTCTTCCGATCCGACACCGAGACAGATCATCGTCTTCGTCCTGTATTCGGTGCTGGGCCTGCCCGCGAGCATGACCGCCGCCGGTTACGGTGCGACTCTGATGACGCGGAACGTATCGAACTTCGAAGGCGGCGCCGGCTACGCGGCGCTCTGGTGGATCATCCTGCTGACCTGCGCGTTCTACGCGCTGTCGTTCGTCATCTTCGCGCTGCTGCGGAAGAGAACAGTGATTCTCGCGGTAATTACGGTGGGGTTTGCCGCACTGTCGGTGCCGACGTTCAGGCTCGCGCACGAACTGCTGACTTGACCGGCCACCGGTCGACCCATCCCGCCACGTCGAGTGCGGCGCCTGGACCCGGCCTGTCATCGCGGACCCACAAAAACAAAAAGGCCCGATCTCGCTGGGACAGGGAGCAAATCCTTGCGAGCAGTAGGACGCGTCTCTTTGCACTCCAACCGCTGAAATCAAAAGCATCTGAAAAACGGACACCGAACAGACGGAAGCTATTCTCTGCACTTTGTCCTAGCTGCTCTGATTTCGCTGCACTTTGTGCACGTGGCGCGACGGCTACCACGGTCGGCGCGTCAGAACCACTGCATACGAATTCACCTCAACGCCATTGCCGCAACACCCTCACGCCGACTCGCGCCCCTCCCGGAACGCCAGCGCGTCGGCGAGCACTTGCGTCGAGATCGGGGAGGTGGTCTGGTACAGGAGACTTTCGAGGCAGTGGTTCGGATCAGCAAAATCATCCATGCAATGAGGACGCCGCACACTCAGGTACGCCACACACTGGATACTGTGTGAGATCCGTCACACAAGCAGGGCTTGTTTGCGCGGATATTTATACCTCGGTCTGCCCCCAAATATCCGTTTCGTGCTTAATCACGCCGAATTTTTTTTCAATTCCTAATAATCGTCTGAGGTTTTCACCGTAAAATCGCGCGGGAAGTAAAAACAAACCACTGAGAGGCGGTATGGGCACGCGTGACATAATCGGGGCAATTACCGGCGGATTATCGCAGCAGGACCGTCTTCTAAAACTGGACACGCCGGCAGGTCAGAATGTCCTGCTGCCCCACCGCGTAACCGGACGTTCACGGATCGGTCGCGATTATCTCTTCCTGCTCGACTGCGTCTCCACGTCCAGCGATGTTCAGCTCAAAACGCTGATTTCCCAGGCCGTGACCCTCTGGATTCAGCAGGCCGATGGTTCCTATTGCGCACATCACGGCTATGTGCACACGGCCCGTCGGCTTGGAGCGGACGGTGGCCTTACAAGCTATCAGCTCGGTTTTTCCTCGTGGATGCACTTCCTGAGGTTCCGTCGCGACCAGCGGCACTGGCAGGACAAGACCGCGGACGAAATCATTGCAGACGTATTCAATGAACATCCGCAGGCGAAGGGCATGTACCGCTTTGCGCTCTCGAAGCCGTTGCCGGCACGTTCCTATTGCCGGCAAGACGAGGCCGACTGGAACTTCGTGCACCGGCTCTTGGAGTCGGAAGGTCTATACGGTGTCTGGCAGCAGGCCACCGATGGCAAATCGCATACGCTGGTGATCACCGATCGCCTCGACACGCTCGAACCGTTGTCGCCGGCCACCGTTGAGTTCTATCGTGCGGGCATACACAGCGAGGCCGATGCACTGACCCAATGGGCAGGGACCCGGACGCTGCAATCCGTGTTGTTGTCGACGCGCACCTTCGACTACAAAAATCCTTCGACGCCCTTCAATCCGAAAGCGACGTCGGTGCCGACGATGGCCAACCAGGGTGCGTTACCCGCGCAAGCGGAAGTCTATGAATACACCGGTGGCTATACGTATCCGGAACAGGATCGGGGCGACCATCTGTCGAAGATCCGCATGGAGGAGTGGGAGTCGCAGGCCAAACGCTTTCACGGCATCGGCGGTCTACGTGCCATCGATGCGGGTCGGCGCTTCACGCTGACCGGACATCCGGAGCACGATCATGACACCGCGAACCAGAACGAATTCGCGAGCATCGAGGTGGAGTGGACCATCGAGAACAACCTACCGCTCTCCGGGCATGAAACGAATTTTCCCCACAGCCTGAGTCATGCGCTGGCGCAGGCTCGTGCCGACGACCCCGACCAGACGTTCGGCGTGAGCCACGCTGACGGATCGACGGGGTTTTACCGGATCGCCATCGAGGCGCAGCGCACGACAGTTCCCTACCGCAGCCCGTTCGAACATCGCAAGCCCGAAGCGAAGCTGGAATCAGCGATCGTGGCAGGCCCCAAAGGCCAGGAATGCTATACCGATGAACTGAACCGGGTGAAGGTGCTGTTCATCTGGGATCGGCTCAACGAAGGTGACGACCGCGCGTCGTGCTGGGTGCGCATCGCGCAGTCCGACACCGGCGAGGGCTATGGCAGTGTCCACATGCCGCGCGCGGGTGAGGAACTGCTGATCGGCCATATCGGCAACGACATCGACCGCCCGATTGCGCTTCACCGCGTGTACAACGGCACGGCAAAGCCGCAGTGGCATTCGAACGGCCTGATGTCTGGCTATCAGTCACGGGAGTATGGCGGCGGCGGTGGCTACAACCAACAGGTCATGGACGACTCGACCGGCCAGCCGCGGATGCGCGTGATGAGCAGCCACGGCATGAGCGGCCTGCATCTCGGTTACCAGATCGTCCAGAACGGCAATACCCGGGGCGCCTATGTGGGTAGCGGTTTTACGCTGCGTACCGATAACGCCGGCGCGATTCACGCAGGCGAGGGACTGTACTTCAGCACCCACTCCACCAGCGTCGATGGCCAGCCACTTGATACCAGCCAGCCACGCGAGATCCTGGCACGCGCCGATCTGCTGGTCGAGTCGCTGTCCTCTGCCAGCGCGACGGCCAGGGGCGAGGACCTGAAGCCGGGACGTGAAGCCCTCGCCGCGTTCGCGAAGGCGACCCAGCACAACAAGGCGGGGGTGTCCAATGGCGGCAGCACCGCCGGCGGCGGGACCGGCAATGCAAACGCCTTTGCCAAGCCCGTCATGCTCGGATCGAGTCAGGAAAGCATGGGCTTGACCACACGCGCGTCGGCGCAGCTGGTGGCCGACGAACACCTGAATTTGGTGAGCGGCAAGGACACGTACTGGGCGGTCGGTAAATCGCTGGTGGCGGGCGTTGCGGAGAAAATCAGCATCTTCGTCCAGCGCGCCGGCATGAAGCTGATCGCAGGAAAAGGTGCGGTCGATATCCAGGCACTCAGCGACCAGCTGCGCCTGCTTTCCGAACTCGGCCTCACGCTCAAGAGCAACAACGGCAGCATCGTGATCGACGCAAAGACCGAACTGATGCTCAAGTGCGGTGGCTCGTATATCCGGATTACCGCCGAAGGCATCGAGGACGGCACCCGCGGTGCGCGTACCGTCAAGTCGGCGTCGTTCAGCCGGCAGGGACCCAGTTCGGTGGCCGAGCACATGAATAGCCTTCCGAAGCCGGCGTTCAATGACAAGTACATCTTGCGCGACCGCATCACGGGCGATCCGCTCAAGAACCATCCGTACGAGATCGTTCGCGGCGATGGCACGCGCCTGAGCGGCGTCACCGACGAACTGGGCCATACGACCGAGCAGAAGAACAACGATATCGAAACCGTGATGATCCGTGCGCTGCGACCGGGCGCCAGCAAAGCCTAGGCGGCACACACAACCTCTACCTGCGAACATCCATGAGCGAAAATCAGCCTGACAGTCCCGGTACCCCGGGTCAAGGTTCCGGCGACGACGAGGCCGAACACGAAGTTGTCCGTCTTTCATCGCATACCGATGAAGGGGGCGACTCGTATGCCCATGCCACCCTGACGCCGGCCGACGATACACGCGCCAAGGAGACGTTGCACGATCTGCGCCCCATCATCCCGGTGATCTTCATCCCCGGCGTCATGGGCTCGCCCATCGTCACCAAGGACACCGGCGACGAGGCCTTCTTTGCGCCGAACATGGACACGGTCGGTGCGATGCTCGGCGGATTCTTGTCGGTTCTCTTCGGGTGGTTTCAAAGCGCATCATCGCGCGAGATCCGTTTCGATCCTCTCAAGGTGTCGGTGACGCCGCTCGGACCGATCAACGTGGGCGATGGCAAGACGATCACCGAAAAGGAGGCGCAGCGGCGCGGCTGGGGTTCGGTCTACCGAACCAGTTACCAGCCCGTGCTGCTGTGGCTTGAGCAACAATTGAACAACCCCATGCTGTGCGGCGAGTTGAAAGGTGCCTGGTGCGAGCCCGATCCAAAGGGCAAGACGTGGACGCTGCATCCGGTGCTGGACACCGCGCCGACGCAATACGGGGCGTACGGAAAAGGCGAGGCGATCACCGCGGAGTCCCCGGAGTTCAGGCGGTTCGTCAAGTTCCGCTACCGTGTCTACGCAATCGGCTACAACTGGCTGCAGTCGAACGACGATTCGGGGCGCGATGTGGTCAATGGTATCGATTGTCCCGATCCGCAGACCAAGGGGAAGACACGGCTCATGGGCATTACCGAGATCTGCAAGGAGAACGACACGGGCAAGGCCATCATCGTGACGCATTCGATGGGTGGTCTGGTGGCTCGCTTTGCCGTGTTAAACCATGGCGCGGAAGACTCGATCCACGGGGTATTTCACGGCGCACAGCCTGCCACCGGGGCGCCGCTGGCAGCCAAGCGTTACAAGACAGGTGGCGGCCCCGAAGGCGGCATGAACGGATTTATCAACGGCAGCCTGCTCGGACGCGATGCGGACGAATTCATCGCAGTGATGGCAAACGCACCGGGGCCGATGGAGCTGACACCGATGCCGGACTATAACAACGGCACGGCATGGTGGATTTTCGCTCGACCTGACGGAACGGTGCTCATGCAGTTTCCGAAGAACGGCGACGCCTACAACGAGCTTTATCTCAACGCAGATTGGTACGGTTTGCTGCCGAAGGAAAGCCAGCTTGATCCGGCCAATCTGGTGACAGCGCGACTGGGCGGGAATGGGAAGGGTGCCAATGTCCTGGTCAACCATTACAAGGCCACCTTAAAGAAGGTGGTTCTCCGGCAGAGCCAGTTGACGAATAATTACCATGGCAACACGTATGTCGCATACGGCAATGGGGGATTGGACACGCGATTTCCCGCTTCCGGCACGACGACCGAGGCCACCGAAAAGGACAAGCCCACCGTCGAGCAAGGCGAGCTGACGAAGAACTTGCTGGCGTGGGGCAACGCCATCTGGACCGGCGACGTACCGGCGGATGTGCAGGAATCCGAGCTCCGCGCCGCCGAGCTGCTGGACGATTCGGGCAAGGGCCAACTCCGCGTGCGGCTGAAAGAGCGAAACCTGAGTGTCACGTTCACGATGCAGAAGACCAACAAGATCCCCGACATAAGCGCTACGACCGACTGGGATCGCGTGGCGAGCAAGACCGGCATCATTCGCGGTGACGGCACTGTGCCGGCATGGTCGGCGGACGCGCAGGCGCGTGGCCTGAAGCCGGATGTGCCGGGTGATCCGGCCAACGGCGTGCAAATGGCGTTCGTGCAGGCAGGGTATGAGCACATGAAGAGTTACGCGCATCCCTGGACGCGCTGGGCGCTCCTATACAGTGTGGTGCAAATCGTAAAAGACATTGATGTGCCAGGAGAGGCATGATGGCGCGTTTCGTTCGCACACTCCTTTTGCTGGCGGGTCTGTGTGCCTGCTCTCTTGCGTTTTCCGTGGAATCGACGATGAACAATCCTCTGCTGTCCAAAGTACGTCCGTGGTGCATCGGTCGCCTCGTGTTCGACCGGCCCGTTTCGAGCGAGATCTCGAATGAGAGTTACGAGTATCGCGGAGATAAACTCATCACGACGCACAACGTGCCGGTGGAGACCTACGACGCCAAGGTCGCAGCGCGCGAGACGGAACTGCGCACCAAGCAACGCATGAATCCAGTCAATCTGAAGGAGAAGACCGGGCATGCGTGGCTGGAAAAAGCGTTTTCTCCAGTGGCGCATTCGCGGGTTTTCGTCTTCAACGATGCTGTGGCGAAGGCGGCAACATTGCCGTTCGATACTGAGGGCTATCTGTTCGCAAATCGCACGCTCGTCCATACGACAGGCATGATCGGCGCGGATGTGCTGGACCGGGCCGAAAACATCTATAACGACACCTTCCGCCGCCTCAAGGTGCGCGATAACTGGACCGTGCCGACGGAGCCGGGTTTCTGCTTCGATGGCGGCATCGTCACTGGCCCGTCGACCTACACGGAAGAGGTCAGCCAGTCGTTTGCGCTGATGCCGGGCCGGCCAGCGCTGTTGGTGATCAAGTTGCGCGACGCAGCAGATGGGGACAAATCCGAGCCGCTTACCAGCAGTCTACCCGAGTTGCGTGCGAAACTCGATCGCATGCCCGGCAGCTATCGTATCCTGCGACACGGCAAGCGAACGGTGGCCGGCATGGACGCCGAGGAAGTGCTATTTGCGCTGAAGGACGGCGACGTCACGGTGTATCGCTTCTACCTGCTCGCGCCGGGGAATCCCGCGACGGTGGCGCAGCCGCATACCTCGGTCGAACTGCTGCTGGGCGCACCCGCGCGTAGCGATCTGCCGCCGGACCGATCCACCTCGCCGGTCGACGAGGCGGGGGCGCTGCAGACGTGGGACACGCTGGTGAACAGCCTACGCGCGCGACCGGGCGCGGTCTGACCGGGGCCGAACGATGCGCCGTTACGATATTGTGAAAGGTGACCTGACGACGGTCGGCGGGATCGTGCAGGGCGGCGACGCGCACGATCTGCTCGGTGGCCGCGAGCAGGCGTACGAGACCGATCCGGTCTGGTGTCCCGTCTGCAAGACCATGGGACATATCCAGTGCGAAGGTCCGCGCGTCTCCACCACCGGCCCAGATGGCCGGCAGGCGGCGCTGAGCGATGATCTGTGTGTCTGCCTGTGTACGCCTCCGCCACACCTAGTGCCGTCGCAGCAGACGTCGTATGTGGATGTGTAGCGTCGGCGGCGAGTTGCCGATGTCGACAGCACATGTCGTTCTTTTCAGCTAGGGAGTCGTGTGATGGTCAGAAAATGGATGGGAATGGCGCTGCTGCTAGCGTGGACGTTGGCTCTCTCGGGTTGCCAGTCGTTCCGAGACTGCGTGCAGGCGCTGGGCGGCGGTTGCCACTGATGCAAGGTCTCGGCTCCGGCGGATAGGAGCCGCGCCTGCCCTCTCGAGGCACTTCTGATGCTTCCGGCGGCGATGTCCATGGCCAGCCCGCGCAACACTGCGGCCGGCACTGGCGATCTGCGCCAGTTCGAAATCCAGCCTGTATCCGCATGATGCCAGCCTTGCTCAGGCAAGCAGGGATGCATGGCCGAGGGTCGTTGACTTCGACCAACGGCCTCGATCACACCACCTATTAGTAACAGACATAGGTGCGAAAGGGACTTCGATCGATCGCGCAATTTCGACGACACAATCGCCTAAGCTCGATTCGTGCGCGGGCACTGCTAAGCTACGGATTGTCGTTCCCAAACAACAAAGCCGGCGCAAGGCCGGCTTTGTTGTTGAAACATAAGATCGCACTTTGTCAGAGAAGCATATCTTTGCGCTCGAGGCAAAATCAACTTTCCTGTCTCAGCGATCAGCCCTTCGAATTTCGTTGGTGGAGCGGAGGAGGATCGAACTCCCGACCTTCGCATTGCGAACGCGACGCTCTCCCAGCTGAGCTACCGCCCCAACAGTCAACCATCATACACACGCGTTTCCGCGCTTGGCAATAGGGGTTGAGTCACCCCGAAACGTTACTTTGACGGCGCGCCAGCCAGCACCCATTCGACCACCGAACGCGCGTCGGCGTCGCTCATGCGCGGGTGCGCGGGCATCGGAATCGCGCCCCAGACACCCGAGCCGCCCTCCTTCACCTTCTTCGACAGCTTTGCCACGGCCTGCGGATCGGTCTTGTAACGGGCGGCGATATCCTTGAACGACGGGCCGACGAGCTTGCGGTCGACCGCGTGGCAGCCCATGCACGCGTTGCCGCGCGCGACCTTCAGGCCGTCGCCGACATCCGCGTGTGCAGCGCCCAGCGTGCCAACCACGAGCGCCGCGGCCGCAGCACTCTGCACCATCCACTGTTTCATCTGCTTCATCTGCATGCTCTTCATTGCGACGGGGCCTTCGCGTTGCCCGGGTGCACGCTCGACGAATTCGAGATCGGCGCGGGCGGCTGCAGCGGCGTGGACTGCACCGACGCGTCGGGCACGGCGCCCACCGTCGCGGTATCCGCCGGCGCGGCGGCAGCCTGCGTGCCGGATGCGCCGCTCGCGGACGATGCATTCTGCAGCGCCTGCGCGTCCTGCGGCTTCACGTACTGGAACACCTTCACGACCTTCTCGACGCCCGGCACCTGGCTGGCGGCTTCCGCACCGCGATTGCCCTCGTCGACGGTCACGAGCCCCATCAGGTAAAGGTTGCCGCGCTCGCTGACGACCTTGTAGTAGTTCGACGAGATGCCCTTCGTCGCGATCAGCTCGGACTTCACGCGCCCTTCGAGGTACGAGTCGTTCGCGCGCGACGACAGCGACGAAGCCGGCTCGACCGACAACTCGTTGACGATGCCGTTCACGTTGTTGATGGCGCGCACGATTTCTTCGGCGCGCTGTTTCGATGCGTCGTTCGGCACTTCGCCCGTCAGCAGCACGCGGCGGTTGAACACCGTCACGTTCACGTGCGACTGGTCGGGCAGCCCGCTGTTGATCTGCGAGAGCGATTTGACCTGGATCTCGCGATCCTCCGTCTGCGCGCCGAGCGTACGGCGATCGGTCGCGATCAGCGCGCCGCCACCGGCCGCTGCGCCCACGACCCCGAGCACACAACCTTGCAGCGACACGGCGAGGCCCGCCATCAGCGCGGCGAGCAGCGTGGTTCTGACGAGCGTCTGTTTGACGCGGCTTTGATTCATCGACGGCTCTCCTTCGTTCAATCCTCACCCAGCAGCATCGCGTCGATGCCGTCGCACAGGCAGTGGATGGTCAGCAGATGGACTTCGTGGATGCGCGCCGCACGAACGGCAGGCACGCTGATCGGAATATCGGTATCGGACAGCGCGGCGGCGACCGCATGGCCGTCGCCCCCCGTCAGCGCAACGACGGTCATCTCGCGCTCGTGCGCTTCGTCGATTGCCGCCAGCACGCGCGGCGACGCGCCGGCCGGATCGAGTACCAGCAGGATGTCGCCGGTCTGGCCGAGCACGCGCACCTGCTGCGCGAACAGTTGATCGGCGGACACCGCGCCCGCGAGGCCGCCCTGCGACGCGTCGGTCGCCAGCGCAATTGCGGGCAGGCCCGGACGCTCGCGCTCGAAGCCGCCGACGAGCGACACGGCGAGGTAGTGCGCGGCGGCGGCCGACGGGCCGTCACCGCAGGCGACGATCTTGTTGCCGTTCGCCAGCGCGGCGAACATCGCGTCGACCGCGGCTGCGATCGGCAGCGACAGCGCGTCGGCCGCTTCGGCGTGAAGCGCGGCGCTGTCGCGGAAATGTTGCTGAATACGTTCGACTGACATCGATTCCTGGTGAACTGGGCGCGTGGCACGCATCGCGCGACATCGTGGGTGCGGCGAGTTTACCGTACTCCGGCACCCTCTCCGGGGGTCCGACAAGAACTCTTTACATCTCGTCACAGCTCGCGGTTACGCATCGTCGGCACGAAATGCGTCGCGCAGCCACACGAGCCGCCCGGCCTCGAACGCGACGACGTCGAAGCGGCACGCGGCACCGGCGCCGTACCGCG
>NZ_JAAGPO010000246.1:0-269 GCF_017104825.1 Burkholderia sp. Ac-20345
GTGTCAACAGACAAGATATAGGTAGGACTACAGGTCAGCAATCTGGCACAGGCGCCTATGCAGATGTTCGACCAACAATGGCACTATGACGACAACAGTCACAGTTTAACATGATCTGGTGTGGGTGTACATACTGTGCTGCAGAGTAGTGCTACACTTTAGTATGCGGATTTATCATTGGGGGAGAGGGGGGGGGGGGGGGGGGGTACTATTTTTTTTTTTTTTTTTTTTTTAATGACCCGCCCCCCCCCGATATCTACACGATAAAT
>NZ_JAAGPO010000247.1:0-13065 GCF_017104825.1 Burkholderia sp. Ac-20345
TCGCGGGTCGACGCATGGCTCACGGCACGCTGACCCGCATCCGGGCGAACCTGCCTTGGCACGGGCGCGGCCGCGCGGCTAAAGTAGCGACTCCCCACTGACGGAACGGATCGCTCATGTATCTCGGCATCGACCTCGGCACCTCGGAAGTGAAGGTGCTGCTGCTCGCCCCGGACGGCACGGTCGTCGGCACCGCCGGCTCGCCGTTCACCGTGTCGCGGCCGCATCCGCGCTGGGCCGAACAGCATCCGGACGACTGGTGGCAAGGCACGCTCGCCGCGCTCGCGGCCCTGCGCGAACGGCATCCCCAGGCGTTCGCGGCCGTGCGCGGCATCGGCCTGTCGGGCCAGATGCACGGCGCGGTGCTGCTCGGGCGCGACGACCGCGTGCTGCGCCCCGCGATCCTGTGGAACGACATGCGCAGCGCCGACGAATGCGCGCTGCTCACCGAACGTGCGCCCGATCTCCACGCCCTGGCCGGCAATCTCGCGATGCCGGGCTTCACCGCGCCGAAACTGCTGTGGGTCGCGAAGCACGAACCCGACGTGTTCGCGGCCACCGCCTGCGTGCTGATGCCGAAGGACTACCTGCGGTTCCGGCTGACCGGCGCGAAGGTGTCCGATCCGTCCGACGCGGCCGGCACGTTGTGGCTCGACGTCGCGCGCCGCGACTGGTCCGACGCGCTGCTCGCCGCGTGCGGGATGACGCGTGACCAGATGCCGCGCATCGTCGAAGGCAACGCGCCGTCCGGCACGCTGCGCGCGGACATCGCCCGCGAACTCGGGCTGTCGGAGGCCGTCGTGGTTGCCGGCGGCGGCGGCGACAACGCGACGAGTGCGCTCGGCATCGGTGCGACCCATGCAGGCGACGGCTTCGTGTCGCTCGGCACGTCGGGCGTGCTGAGCGTGGTCGGCGATCGCTTCATGCCGAACCCCGCATCGGCCGTGCATGCGTTCTGCCATGCGATTCCCGATCGCTGGCAATTGATGAGCGTCGTGCTGTCTGCCGCGAGCTGCCTGCGCTGGGTCTGCAAGCTGACCGGCACCGACGAGCCCGCGCTGCTCGCCGAAGTCGAGGCGCTCGACGCCGGCGCGCTCGCGACGGCCCCGCTGTTCCTGCCCTACCTGTCCGGCGAGCGCACGCCGCACAACGATCCGTACGCGCAGGGCGTGTTCTTCGGGATGACGCATGCGACCGAACGCGCGCATCTTGGTTACGCGGTACTCGAAGGCGTGACGCTCGGCCTCGCCGACGGCCTCGACGCGCTGCACGCGGCCGGCGTCGAAACCGACCACCTGTCGCTGATCGGCGGCGGCGCGCGCAGCGCGTTCTGGGCGCAACTGATCGCCGATGCGCTGAACGTGCGCACGCGCCAGCACGGCGGCGGCGAAACGGGCGCGGCGCTCGGCGCGGCGCGGCTCGGCTGGCTGGCCGGCGGCGGCGATCCGCATGCGGTGCTGGCCAAGCCACCGGTGCGCGCCGAATACACGCCGGATGCCGCCCGCCATGCGCTGCTGCGCGAACGCCTCGATGCGTTCCGCGCGCTGTACCGCCACGTGCGGCCGCTGTACGAACCGTCGCGCACGCGACTCGCGTAAGCGCCGCACGTCACGCGTGGCGGCCGTCGGCCGCATGCGCGACATGCGGTACAGTGGATGCCGTCATGCGGCCCGCCGGCCGGCCCGCGGGGCGGCCCCCAGATCCGAACCGAATCGCTATCGTGTCCAAGTCCTCAGAAAAACTCGATCTCGCCACGCGTGCCGCGTGGCTCTACTACGTCGCGGGCGACACGCAGAACGAAATCGCGGAAAAGCTGCAGGTGTCGCGCCCGGTCGCGCAGCGCCTCGTCGCGTTCGCGGTCGAGAAAAACCTGATCCGCGTGCGCGTCGATCATCAACTCGCCGACTGCCTCGATCTCGGCGCGCAGCTGTCCAAGCGCTACGGCCTCGCGATGTGCGACGTCGTGCCCGTCGATGCCGATGCGCCCGACGCGATCGACCGCAAGCTCGCGGTCGCCGGCGCGCAGGTGATGGAGCGCTACCTGAACGAAACGCGGCCGATGGTGATCGCGGTCAGCAGCGGCCGGACGCTGAAGGCCGCGGTCGCGCAGATCGCGCAGATCGACCGGCCGCAGCACCGGCTCGTGTCGATGGTCGGCGCGATCGCGGCCGACGGTTCGTCGAACCGCTACGACGTCGCGCAGTACATCTCCGAGAAAACCGGCAGCAAGCACTTCCTGCTGCCCGCCCCGCTGTTCGCCGACAGCGATGCCGAGCGCGCGCAGTGGTGCAATCACCGGCTGTACCGGATCGTCGAGGCGCTGTCGGGCAAGGCCGACGTCGCGTTCGTCGGGATCGGCAACATCGGCCCGCACTGTCCGCTCTATGAAGACGGCTTCATCACCGAACAGGAGCGCGACGAGATGACCGCGCTCGGCGCGGTGGCCGAACTGCTCGGCGTGCCGATCGACGCGCAGGGCACGCAGATCGCCGTGTCGACGAGTGCGCGCGTGACGAGCGTCGCGCTCGCCACGCCGCCGAAGCGCCCGACGATCGCATTCGCCGGCGGCCCGAAGAAACGCGATGCGGTGATCGCCGCATTGCGCGGCGGCTGGCTGTCAGGGCTCGTCACCGACGAAACCTGCGCGCGCGCCGCGCTCGACGCGAAAGCGGCCTGACGCCGAAGCCGCGCGCGGCACACCACGCGCGGCAGTCGAACTGCTCAAGCCGCGTGCGACGCTGGAAACGCATGCCGGCGCGCACGCCACGCGCCGACCCACGCGGCCGCCAGCAGCACGACGAGCACCCACGGAATCGCACCGGCACCCGTTGCGCCGAGCAGCATCCCGCCCGCGATGCCGCCGCCCGCGATCGCGAGGTTCCACACCGTCACGAGCATCGACTGCGCGACGTCGGCCGCGTCCCCCGCCGCATTCGCGGTGGCGGTCTGGAACAACGTCGGCGCACCGCCGAACGCAAGCCCCCACAACGCGACGCCCGCATAGACGATCACCATTCCGGAACCGGCGCCGAGCATCGCCGCCGCGATCGCGAACATCGCGATGCTGGCGAGCGTCAGGCGTCGCTGCGCGGCGCCGATCCACGCGCCCGTCAGCGCGATGCCGACCAGCGACGCGATACCGAACACGAGCAGCACCGCATCGACCTGCGCGCCCATCCGCACGCCTGCGAGAAACGGCGCGACGTACGTGTACAGCATGTTGTGCGCAAGCACGTACGCGAACATCACGGTCAGCACCGGCCGCACGCCGGGCAGCGTCATCACGCCGAGCACCGGCTCGCGCGCACCGGCCTGCTGGCCCGGGTAGTCGGGCACGCGCCAGCGGATCCAGCCGATCAGCGCAAGCGCTGCAAGCGTGATGCCCGCGAACGCGACGCGCCACCCGAGCGCCGCGCCGAGCGCGGTGCCGGCCGGAATGCCGATCGACATCGCGACCGGCGCACCGAGCATCGCGACCGCGATCGCGCGGCCGCGCAGTGATGCATCGACCATCCGGCTCGCATAGCCGGCCAGCAGCGCCCACAACAGCCCGGCCGCCATCCCCGCGACGAAGCGCGCGGCGAGCGTGAGCGCGTAGTACGGCGACACGGCCGTCAGCGCGTTCGACACGACGAAGCCGGCCAGCGCCGCAAGCAGCAGGCTGCGCCGGCGCATCGCGCGCGTCGCGGCGACGAGCGGAATCGCCGCGACGATCGAGCCGAGCGCATACACGGTCACGAGCTGGCCGATCAGCGCCTCGGGCACCCGCAGGTCGACGCTCATCAGCGGCAGCAGGCCGGCCGGCAACGCCTCGGTGAGAATCGTGATGAAGGCGGCCGTCGCGAGCGCCAGCAGGTTCGCGACCGGCAGGCGTTCGGCCGCCGGCAGCGGCTGCTCCGCCTGCTCCGGTCGAACGGCAACCTCATCGTCGATCGACGTGCAGTCGCTCATGCCGCGCTCCCGGTTTCAACGCCATAGACCGCATCGCGCACCGCAGTCACGATCCGCCCGTAGAGGCCCTCGTACATCGTATTGGACAGCGCGACGACCGTCAGCCCGGCCTCACGGTCGACGAACCACGTATGCCCGTACGCGCCGCCCCCGCGCCAGGTGCCGACCGACTCCGGCGACTGCGCGGCCACCGGATCGCGCAGCACCGAGAAGCCGAGCCCGAAGCCGAAACCGGGCGCATCGCGCAGTTCGCGTGCACCCGGCTGGGCGCGCGCCATCTCGTCGGTCCATCCGCGTCCGAGCCAGCCGTCGCGGCCCGTGCGTAGCGCGTCGAGCAGCGTCACGCAGTCGCGCGCGGTGCCGACCATCCCCGCGCCGCCCGACGGCCATGCATCGGCATCGAATACGCGCGCCGGCTCGAAGCGGATGCCGATCGTGCCGTCGAACACCGGCACGAGATCAACGTCCGCCATCCGGCGCGGGGCGCCCGGCGTGCTCACGTAAGGCGTCGCGAAGCGCGCCGCGTCGTGCGCGACGAACGCGGTGTCGGTCATCCCGAGCGGTGTCGTGACGAGCGCGGCCACCGCGTCGGCGAGCGGCCGCCCGTCGACCGCCTCGATCAGCGCGCCGACCACGTCGATCGCAAGCGAATAGCCCCACGACGTGCCCGGCGCGAACTGCAGCGGCACGTCGGCGATGCGCCGCAGGTTCTCGGCAAGCGTGAGACCCGAGCGATCCATCCCGTCGGACACGCCGGCGCGCGCATACGGGCCGTCGCCGTCCGCTTCGAGGAAGCGGTAGCCGAGGCCGGCCGTATGCGACAGCAGATGGCGCAACGTGATGACGGCCGGCGTACCGTCGGGCAACGTCGGACGAAATTCGGGCAACCAGCGCGTGACCGGTTCGTCGAGCGCGATGCGTCCTGCCGCGACCAGCCGCATCGCGGCGGCCGTCACGACCGGCTTCGAGACCGACGACAGACGGAACAGCGCGTCTTCCCGCATCGGCGTACCGGCTTCGCGATCGGTGAAGCCGACGGCGCGCGCATAGCGCAGCTCGCCGTCCCGCGCGACCAGCACGACCGCGCCGACCATGCGCTCGTCGGCGAGCGCGCGATCGAGCGCGTCGTCGAGCCGGTGGCACAGCGCGACGTCCGGTTCCACGCGCAAAGCGGAGACAGGCAGGGATGACATGACGTGACCTCATACAGTGAACGAGCGCTCATCGTAGGGAGCCGACGCAAGAAGAAAAACCGGGGTAGAGTTCCGGACAATCCGGACGCTGGTGTCCGCAATCGGAAACTCGCATGGAAAACCTCGGCGGCTTCGTCGTGTTCGTTCAGGTCGCGGAAACGCGCAGTTTCGTCGCGGCCGGCCGTGCGCTCGGGCTGTCGGCGTCGGCGATCGGCAAGCGCATCGCGCGGCTCGAAGCGCGCCTGAACGTGCGGCTCTTTCACCGCAGCACGCGCAGCATCACGCTGACGGCCGAAGGCACGCGCTTTCTCGAACGGTGCCGGCGCGTGCTCGCCGAGCTCGACGCGGCCGAGCAGGAACTGACGCACAGTGCCGAAGCGCCGCGCGGGCGCTTGCGGGTGAGCCTGCCGACGATCGGCACGCTGCTGCTGCCGGTGCTCGCCGATTTCATGGCCGCGTATCCGGAGATCGAGCTCGACATCGATTTCAGCGACCGGCTCGTCGACGTCGTCGACGAAGGCTTCGACGCGGTGCTGCGCACCGGCCAGCCGTCGGATTCGCGGCTGTCGTCGCGGCTGCTCGGCCACTTCCGCCAGCACCTCGTCGCGTCGCCCGACTATCTCGACCGGCACGGTACGCCGGGCACGCCCGCCGATCTCGTGCGGCACCGCTGCCTGCACTACCGTTTCCCGACCAGCGGCAAGCTCGAAACGTGGCCGCTGCGCGTGCCGCGCGCGGGCATGCTGCCCGAGGTGCCGGTCGCGATGGTCAGCAACAGCGCGGAAGCGCGCTTATGCTTCGCGCTGCGCGGGCTCGGCATCGCGTGCCTGCCCATCTTCTTCGTGCGCGATGCGCTCGCAGACGGCACGCTGCGTGCGGTGCTCGACGAACACGTCGCAAGCTGCACGCCGGTCTACGTACTGTGGCCGTCCGGCCGCCACCCGACGCCGAAGCTGCGCGCGTTCGTCGATTACATGGCCGCGCACCTGCCGCTGTAAGCGCGGCCCGCCGTCATGCGGCCTTCGCGTGCACGCTCAGCCGGCGGAACGCCTGCCCGTGCTCGTCGAACAGGTGGCAATGTTCGGCTTCCGCGTGCACATGCAGCGCCTCGCCGGTGCGGTACGTGTCGAGCGGCGGAATCCGCGCGATCAACCCGTCCGGCGCGACGGCCGACTCCGCATACAGGTACGCGGCATCGCCGAGCGACTCGACCGCCATCGTCTTCGCGGCCACGCCGGTAGCCGCGGCTTCGACTTTCAGGTGCTCGGGCCGCACTCCAACCGTCACCGCCGCGCCGCGCTGCAGCCCCGCCGCTTCGACCGCGACGCGCTGCGTCTCGCCGCTGTCGAAACGCACGAGCACGCCGCCCGCATCGACCGACTCGACGGTGCCCTTCAGGAAGTTCATCTTCGGCGAGCCGATGAAGCCCGCGACGAACTGGTTCGCCGGCGCGTGGTACAACTCGTTCGGCGTACCGACCTGCTGCACCGCGCCGCCCGACAGCACGACGATCTTGTCGGCGAGCGTCATCGCCTCGACCTGGTCGTGCGTCACGTAGATCATCGTGGTCTTCAGCTCGTCGTGCAGCCGCGCGAATTCCAGCCGCATCTTCACGCGCAGCGCAGCGTCGAGGTTCGACAGCGGCTCGTCGAACAGGAACACCTTCGGCTTGCGCGTGATCGCGCGGCCGATCGCGACGCGCTGCCGCTGGCCGCCCGACAGCTGCTTCGGCTTGCGATCGAGCAGATGGTCGATGTGCAGGATCTTCGCGGCCTGCTTCACGGCCTGGTCGATCTCCGGCTTCTTCGCGCCCGCGAGCTTCAGGCCGAACGCCATGTTGTCGTACAGCGTCATGTGCGGGTACAACGCATACGACTGGAACACCATCGCGATGCCGCGCTTCGCGCTCGGCACGTCGTTGACCTTCGCGCCGTCGATCAGCAGGTCGCCGCTCGAGATGTCCTCGAGGCCGGCGATCATCCGCATCAGCGTGGATTTGCCGCAGCCGCTCGGGCCGACGAACACGACGAATTCGCCGTCGGCGATGTCGAGGTTCACGTTGCGCAGTACTTCGGTGTCGTCGTAGCGCTTCGCGATGTTGCGCAGGAGCACGCTTGCCATGATCTGTCTCCGTTCGTTCGTGATGCGCCGCGTCGAACGCGGCGCGCAATCATTCGTGGTTGCTAGTTCGGCAGCACCGCGCCGGTCGTCTGCCAGCGCGCGACGTAGCCGGGCAGCTCGTGCATGTCGTCGAATACGTGACGCGCGCCGATCCCGCGCAGCGCGTCGATCTGCGCGGCCGACGCATGCCCGCCGCCGACGAAGCCGAGCACGGTCATGCCGGCCGCGGCCGCCGCGGTGATGCCGGTCACGCTGTCCTCGACCACGAGGCACTGGGCCGGCACGACGCCGAGCGTGCGCGCGGCCGCGAGATATACGTCGGGCGCCGGCTTCGGCCGCGCGACGGCATCCGCGCAGAACAGCCGGTCGCCGAAGAAGCGCGCGAGGCCCGTGCGTGCCAGTGCCGCCTCGACGTATGCACGGTAGCTGTTGCTCGCGCAGGCCGTCGTCAGTTGAATCGCGTCCAGCGCCGCGTCGATACCGTCGACCATCGGCGCGTTGACGGCCGCCGCCTCCACCGCTGCGCGGATTTCGACGACGTCGTCGTTCGACAGCGTGCGGCCGAGCGCGTCGCTCGCGCCGGCCAGCACGCGCTCGATGCGCAGCCCGAGCAGCGGCATCACGGCCGGCCGCGCATCGACGCCCGGCCAGCGCGCATCGAGTTCGTGCACGAGCACGTCGGCGGCCACCGCCTCGCTGTCGATCAGCACGCCGTCGCAATCGCAGATCAATACGTTCATCGCGGTCATTTGACGGCTCCGAACGTGAGCCCGCGCACCAGCTGCTTCTGCGACAGCCAGCCGACGATCAGGATCGGCGCGACCGCCAGCAACGAAGCCGCGGACAGCTTCGCCCAAAACAACCCCTCGGGGCTCGAGTACGACGCGATGAACACGGTCAGCGGCGCCGCGTTCGAGCTCGACAGGTTGATGCTCCAGAACGCCTCGTTCCACGACAGGATCACGAGCAGCAGCGCGGTGGACGCGAGCCCCGGCAGCGCCATCGGCATCAGCAGGTAGACGATTTCCTGCCACGTCGACGCGCCGTCGATGCGCCCTGCTTCGAGGATGTCCTTCGGGATCTCGTTGAAGTACGTGAAGGTCATCCACACCGCGATCGGCAGGTTGATCAGCGTGTAGACGATCACGAGGCCCGATACGCTATCGAGCAGCCCCGCGTTCTTCCACAGCAGGTAGATCGGCACGAGCACGCCGACCGACGGCATCATCTTCGTCGACAGCATCCACAGCAGCACCTTCTGAGTGCGGTGGTTCGGGAAGAACGCCATCGCGTACGCGGCCGGCACCGCGAACAGCAGCGAGATCACCGTGACGCCCGCCGAGATCAGCACGGAATTCCATGCGAACGCGAAGTAGTTGCTGCGCGCGAACACCTCGCGGAAGCTGTCGAGCGTCGGGATGAAGAACAGCGTCGATGCATATGCCTGCTGCTCGGTCTTGAACGCGGTGATCGCCATCCAGAAGATCGGGAAGAACAGCAACAGCGCGATCAGCCACGCGAGCGTGCCGGGCAGCGCGCGCCGCACGAGGTCGAACACGGCCGGCACGCGCCGGCCTTCGAAGGTCAGGTCGCTCATTTCTCGTACTCTCCCTTCAGGTTGCGCGCGAGCATCCGCACGAGGAAGAACGACACGACGTTCGCGACCACGACGGCGATGATGCCGCCGGCGGACGCGAGGCCGACGTCGAACTGCTGCAGGCCGAGCGCATAGATCAGGTACGACAGGTTGGTCGTCGCGTCGCCGGGGCCACCGCCGGTCGTCGTGTAGATTTCCGCGAAGATCGACAGCAGGAAGATCGTCTCCATCATCACGACCACGGCGATCGCGCGCTTCAGGTGCGGCAGCGTGATGTAGAAGAACATCGCGATCGGGCCCGCGCCGTCGATGCGCGCGGCTTCCTTCTGCTCCTGGTCGAGCGACTGGATCGCGGTGAACAGGATCAGGAACGCGAACGGCAGCCACTGCCACGCGACGATGATGATCACGGCGGTGAGCGGGTAATCGGCGAACCAGTCGATCGGCGTCATCCCGAGCGCGCGCATCGCGTTCGCGACGAGCCCGTACACCGGGTGCAGGATCATGTTCTTCCAGATCAGCGCGGACACCGTCGGCATCACGAAGAACGGCGCGATCGCGAGCAGGCGTGCCACGCCCTGCCCGTAGAACTTGCGGTCGAACAGCACCGACATCAGCACGCCGCCGATCACCGTGATCGCGAGCACCGCGCCGATCAGCACGAGCGTGTGCCAGATCGCGGGCAGGAACGACGGATCGGTCGCGAGGAAGCGGTAGTTGTCGAACCCGGCGAAACCCTTCACGTCCGGGTTCAGCAGGTTGTAGCGCGAGAACGAATACCAGATCGTCATCGCGAGCGGAATCGACATCCACAGCAGCAGCACCGCGACGGACGGCGAGACGAGCCAGCTCGCGCCGCCGCGCGCGCGACGCGGCGCGCCGGGCGGTGACGACGCGTCGCCGACCGACGGCGCGTGAGCGTGGCTCAGGGGAAGACGCAGGTGACGCATGATCGGAGTCCCTCCGGTTGATGCGCGGGCACGAAAGCCTGCCCGCCTGTCAGCTTCGACGACGCGCACCGTGCGCCAGCGCGCACGGTGCGGGCCGCGTTACTTCTTGTAGCCGGCCTGCCGCACCGCGCGGTCGGCGGCGGCCTGGCCGGCGGCGAGCGCCTGGTCGACCGTCATCTGGCCGGCCACCGCACCCGCGATCGACTGGCCGACCACCGTGCCGAACGACTGGAACTCAGGAATCCCGACGTACTGCACGCCCGTGTAGGGCACCTTCTTCAGCGACGGATCGTTCGGGTCGGCCGTCTCGATCGCCTTCAGCACGAAGTCCGAGAACGGCGCGGCGGCCTTGTACTCGGGGCGCTGATAGGTCGACGTGCGCGTGCCCGGCGGCACCGACGCCCAGCCTTCGTCCTTGCCGACCATCTCGATGTACTGCTTCGACGTCGCCCACGCGATGAACTTGCGCGCGGCGTCCTGCTGCTTCGACGTCTTCGGCACGGCGAGCGCCCATGCCCACAGCCAGTGCGAACCCTTCGGCGTCGCGGCGACCGGCGCGGCCGCAAAGCCGATCTTGTCGGCGACCTGCGACTGCTGTTTGTTATAGAGCATGCCGGCCGCGACCGTCGCGTCGATCCATATCGCGCACTTGCCCGATGCGGTCAGGGTCAGGTTCTCGTTGAAGCCGTTCGAGCTCGCTCCCGGCGGGCCGTCCTTCTTCAGCAGGTTCACGTAGAACGTGATCGCCTTCTTCCACTCCGGCGACGTAAGCTGCGCATTCCAGTTCTCGTCGAACCAGCGACCGCCGAACGTGTTCACGACCGTCGACACGTACGCCATGTTCTCGCCCCACCCGGCCTTGCCGCGCAGGCAGATCCCGTAGGTGCCCTTCGCCTTGTCGGTGAGCTTGTCCGCGAATTCGGCGATCTGGTCGTAGGTCGGCTGGTCGGGCATCTTCAGCCCCTTCGCCGCGAACAGGTCCTTGCGGTAGAACGTCATCGAGCTCTCGACGTAGAACGGCAGCGCGTACAGCTGGCCGTTGTACGACAGGCTGTCGCGCGCGGTCTTCACGATGTCGTTCAGGTCGTAGTCGGCGGGCAGGCCCGTCATCGGCGCGAGCCAGCCGCGCTTGCCCCACTGCGGCGTCTCGTAGGTGCCGATCGCCATCACGTCGAACTGGCCGCTGCCGGTCGTGATGTCGGTCGTCGCGCGCTGGCGCAGCACGTTCTCCTCGAGGATCACCCAGTTCAGCTTGATGTCCGGGTTCGCCTTCTCGAAGGCCGGCGACAGCTTCTTCAGCTCGATCATGTCGGGATTGTTCAGCGTCGCGATCGTCAGCGTGCCGGCGGACGCCGCGCAGGCCGCCGTCGCGAGCGCGGCTCCGGCGAAGCAGCGTGCGGCAGCGTCGAGCATCTTTCGTTGCATGGCATGTCTCCTGTGTTTATTCGAAGTGTCGTCGGTACTACGTTTCCTTCGCGGCCCGTCATGCCGGCCGCTGCATTCCGCACGCGCGCGCATAGTGCGCGATCACGTCGCGTATCCGGTGGCGCACCCAGGCGCGCGGCTCTTTCGCGAGGCCGCCCGCGCGGCATGCCGCGTACACGTCCGGCAACCACTGCGCGACGAGCGTTTCCGGCACCGGCTGCCGCGCGAGGTTGTCGAACAGTTGCTCGACCGCGGCCGCGACGGCCGGCTGCAGCCAGTAGTAGCGGATCCGGTCGCTGTAGCTGAACTGGCGCGCGAGCCGCTGCTCGGTTTCGTCGCCACGGTAGTACGGTGCCCAATGCTCGGGCTGCGCGCGCATCGCGGCGTCGACCACGTCGCGCAACCGCGAGCGCATCGCGACGTAACCGATCAGCGCATCCTCGATGAAGGTCAGCGCGAACAGCGCCTCGCGCAGCGCGAACGTCAGCGCGGGGCCGACCTTCAGCACCGCGAAGTGGTCGCGCACGAGCGCGGCGAGCGCGCCCTCGGTCTGGTAGTCGGTCGAATGCGCTTCGAACACGAGGCGTGGTGTCTGCAGGATACTCGCGCCGAGCGACGCGGCCTTTGCGCTGTCGTAATCGAGCACGTGGCGATCGTCGAAGTCGACACCCGGCTGCGCGACGATCGCGACGACGCGCGTCCACGCATCGTCGAGCCCGGCCGCCACGAACGCCTGACGGTGCGCATCGAGCGTCGCCGCGATGCTGTCGCTGCGCGTGACCGCGATCTGCGCGATCGCTGCGTCGTCGCCGCCACCGCCGACTTCGCCGCCCGGCGTCGGCACCTCGGTGCCGATCACGTAGACGGGCGCGATGCCGGCGCGCGCTGCCGCGTCTTCCGCCGCGCGGCATAGTTCGGCCGCGCGCTCGGCGATCGTGCGATCGTCGAGCCGCACCGGATCGTCCGCGCACGCCATGCTCGCATCGAGGTGAATCTTTTCGAAGCCCGCCTCGACGTACGCGGCGACCATCTCGCAGGCCTCGCGCATCGCATCGGCCGCGCGGCGATGCCGCCACGGGTTCGGGCCGAGATGGTCGCCGCCGAGCACGAGTGCCGAAGGAGCAAGCCCGCAACGCTGCGCGATCGTGTCGACATCGCGACGGAAATCGGCGGGCGTCATGCCCGTATAGCCACCCAGATGGTTCACCTGGTTGCAGGTCGCCTCGATCAGCAGCGGCGACCCGTCCGCGCGCGCCGCTTCGCACGCGGCCTCCAGCACGAGCCGGTGCGCGCTGCAGATCGAATAGATGCCGCGCTGCGCGTCCGCGCGGTTCGCGTCGAAGATCATCCGCAGCACGGCGTCCGCATGCGCGGTGCGCGAACGTTCGGCGAAAGTGGTCAGGCCGGACATGCAATACCTCGTTCGGTCAGGAAACGGTCGATCTCGGCCGCGCTGCTGTTGCCCTCCATCGGGCCGCGCCGCGTCACCGCGATCGCACCGGCCGCGTTCGCGCGGCGCAGCGCGACCTCGATCGGCACGCCCGCGACGAGGCTCGCGACCAGCGTGCCGCCGAAGCAGTCGCCGGCGCCGGTCGGATCGAGTTCGTCGACCTGAAACGCCGGCGCTTCCGCACGGTTCGCGCGGTCGAACGCGACGCTGCCTTGCGCGCCGCGTTTCAGCACGACACGCTCGAGCAGCGGATGCGTCGCGAGCAGGCCCGAAATCGCGCGCTCGGCCGGCTGCGGCCCGCAGAAGAACGGCAGGTCGGCTTCGCTCGGCAGGAACAGGTGGCACGCGGCGAGCATCGCGTCGAGCGCCGCGCGCATC